>CAZUXW010000032.1:18518-31730 GCA_964624625.1 uncultured bacterium | reverse complement strand
ATCCACACGCCCCTCATCCGCATGTCCAAGGCACAGATCATCCGGGCCGGTTTGAAGCTCAAGATCAACTATGGCCTGACCCACTCCTGTTACGACCCCAAACCCAATGGCCGCGCCTGCGGACGGTGTGACTCCTGCCTCCTCAGGGAGAAGGGCTTTAAGGAAGCGGGGACGAGGGATCCGTTAAAATCCATTTAATTTTTAAAAGCAAATCTTACGGGTGACAAAAAAATGACTTTTACTGTTAATGGCAAGCTGAATTTACTTTTAATTAAAATGACAATTCCCAACGTTGAAGTAAAATACACTCAATTAAATTTTAATTTTTAATTTTCGTTTTGAATATTTCTGTGACGAAGGGTTTTATGGTTCGGCGCATAGGAATCTTTTTCCTTTTATTGGTTATTTTCCTTCCTGTTTTATTTGGCTTGGGCCCTGCCAAGTCCGCCCGAAAGCCCTCATTATCCAACCTGCACCTTAATGTCAATTCCCAATACGCGAAATTACCCTTGGCTTTTGAACCTAACTTAGGCCAAGCTGATTCCCGGGTTAAATTCATATCCCGGGGGAACGGCTACACTCTTTTTATCACCTCCCGGGAAGCGCTTTTGGTTTTGAAAAATTCCGATGAACAACCCCTTGCGAACGCCGGTAAATCTCCTCGATCCAAAAATTCCAGCCATGCGGTTCAAGGCGATAAGCCTCCTACGCTGTTGCATCTGGCTTTAAAAGGGACAGGGTCCAATCCGCTTTTTGAGACCGAAGAACCATTGCCGGGAATCAGCAATTACTTTATCGGAAAAGACCCGTCCCAATGGCACACCCGTATTCCCCAATATTCCAAAGTTTCGGTTCGTGAAATTTATCCCGGCATCGATATGGTGTATTACGGCACACAAGGCCAGATGGAGTACGATTTTCGGGTGAAGCCGGGCGGGGACCCGAAAGTCATTCGCCTTCAACATAGCGGGGCGGACAGCGCGGTCGTTGACGCCCAAGGTAACCTTCAGTTGACCATGGGGAAACGTGGATTGCGGTTCAAGGCTCCCAGAATTTACCAGCAAGCCGGGGGAGTTACTAACATCATTTCCGGCAAGTATGTGGTTAATGGAACGGACGAAGTTGGTTTCGAGCCGGGAAACTATGATAAGACCAAACCCCTCATCATTGACCCGGCGCTGGATTATTCCACCTATTTGGGTGGTGAAGCCCAGGACCAAGCCAATGGAATCGCCGTGGATCCGGCCGGGTGCGCCTATATCGCCGGTTATACCAGTTCCCCCAACTTTCCGACGACCGGTGGGGCGCTGGGTGATAATTTCACCGGTGGTTCAATGGGGTACAACGCTTTTGTTACCAAGTTGAATTCCACGGGTACGGCCTTGATTTATTCCACTTATTTAGCTGGGAGCACTGGGTATCAGACCTATAGCACGATTCAGGACGAGGCCAATGCCATCGCGGTGGATCCTTCAGGGGAGGCCTTTGTTACCGGATTCGCGACCTCGACAAATTTTCCCACGACCAGCGGGGCCTATCAAACCATGCAGGGCGGAAACAACACCCGGAACGGTTTTGTCGCGGAGTTGAGCGCCGATGGAACGTCCATCCTTTATTCCACCCTGCTCGGGGGAAATGATTTTGATTCGGGCAATGGGATCGCCCTTCTGGGTGGAAATATTTTCGTGACCGGCAGCACGAATTCCTCAAGCTTTCCCACCAGCTCGGGGGCCTATCAAAAGGTCCTGGCGACCAGCAACGGAAACGCTTTTGTGGCTGTCATCCATCCGGGAGGGCAGGGAAACGCCGATCTGCTCTATTCCACATTTTTGGGGGGAAGTTCTGGTTCCTATGGTGATGCGGGCAACGGTATAGCCGTGAACAGCATTGGCAATATTTACGTGACGGGTAACGCGAATACCGGCAATTTCCCCACTACTAGCGGGGCCTTTCAGACATCCTTGCCCGCGGGGGTTCATGGATTTTTAAGTATCCTCCATCCGGGTGGGCAAGGGTCCGCGGACCTGCTCTATTCCTCTTATCTAGGCGGGAGTGGCATCGTTGGTTCTTTTACCTATTATTACGGAGATTATGGCAACGGTATCGCGGTGGATGGCTCGGGCAAGGTTTATGTTACGGGTTCGACCTGTTCGTCGGATTTTCCAACCACGAGCGGAGCGATTCAATCTGCTTATTTGGGAGGGGGTAACCATGCTCCCAATGCCTACCTTTCCATTCTCACCCCTTATGGAAATGGCGCGTCGGATTTAATTTATTCAACTTTTCTTGGGGGAAGCGGTTCTTGTACGAACGGGGGGGATGACGCTACCGGTATAGCGTTAGGCCCTTCTGGAAAAGTTTATTTGGTGGGTAATACCTACTCCTATAATTTTCCCACGACCTCCGGCGCCTACCAATCCTTTTACAGTGGTTCATGTACTTCTAATGTTTTCCTCAGCGCAATAAACCCCTTAGGCAATGGACTCTCGGATTTATTGTATTCAACCTACATAGGTAGTGATTATGTTCGCGCAAGCGGCTTCGTGGTCGACCTCTCGGGGAGCGCCTATATCACTGGCTACTCCTCCTATAGTTCCTTTCCCACCACTTCGGGAGCCTTTCAGAATGGCAACAATGGGGTGTGGAACTCGTTCATCACTAAATTTGACGCGAATAATTTTATCGGAACCTCCCCAACGAACACTCCTACCTTCACCTTCACGCCAACGAATACGCCCACTCTCAATCCATTTATTTCACCTTCCCCGACGATGACTTCCACCCTGTCCCCAACGATAACTTTTACCCCCACCGCCACACCCACCTTTGTTGTGTGCGGTCCGGGAACCGCCTTGAATTTATCTTGGGGCAATATGGCGCCTATGCCGACGGGCCGGCACGGCCTGGGTTCGGCCGTGATCAACGGCCTTTTATACGCGGTAGGAGGGACCGCGAACGGCGGGGATGTGGGTACGGTTGAGGTTTACAACCCATCGAGCGATTCTTGGACGACCGCGGCGACGATGCCGACTTACCGGGAAGGGTTTGCGATGGATGCTTACAACGGGCTTCTTTACGCGGCAGGCGGGAGCTATTCAAGCGGCGGAAAATTGAACAATTTGGAGGTTTATAACCCCTCGACGAACGTTTGGAACGAGTTGGCTCACATGCCGACGTCCCGAATGTATCCCGCAGGCGCTTTTGTGAATGGAATTTTTTACGTGGTGGGAGGATTTTCCAACGTTTCAAGTTGGACAAATGTGGTTGAAGCCTATAACCCGGCTACGAACACGTGGAGCACGAAGACTTCCATGCCCTCGGCTCGGGATGGGTTGGCGGTGGGCGTGATCAATGGCCTCCTCTATGCCATTGGAGGGTATAACGGAAACAGTTTCATAAATACCGTGGAAGTTTATAATCCCGCCACCGATTCCTGGGCAACCCAAACTCCGCTTCCGATTGCCGCGGATTTTCTTTCGGCCGTCGTTCTCAACGGCAAATTGGTGGTGTTGGGTGGGATTGGGGCGGGGAATTATTTAAGCTCTGTTGAGACTTTTGATCCTGCCTCGGGGACATGGTCTTCCCTGGCGCCGATGTTGAACGCGGAGGGTTATTTAACCTCCAGTGTCTTGAATGGAACTGTCTATGCCCTGGGAGGCATTGGAAACGGCAACGGAAACCAAAACCAGGCGGGCACTTTAGGTTGTTTTGTGAATACTTTGACTCCGGCCGTTACCAATTTTCCTTCTTCAACCCCAACAATTACATCTACCCCGACAAAGACATTCACTAAAACCTTTACATCAAGCATCACCCTTTCGCCGACGGTAACCAATACGCCGTTCGGAACACAAACCGTTTTCGTGACGTCAACCCCCACCTTCTCAGGAACCGTGGCATGCCCGGATAACAGCTGGAGCGGCTGGTCTTTCACGGGCCTTTGGCACATGGTTTCCACTGGTGGCCCCTGCTTTAAGTCTTTCGCGGGCCCCCAAGCCCTTTGGTATGGATTGGATACAACCTGTACCTACGACAATGGGGCGGTAAACAGCGGAAACGCCATCAGCCCTAGTTTTGTTGTTTCAAGCGGCGGATCGCTTTCCTTCATGAGTTGGGAACAGACGGAAGGCGGAAGCTTCTACGACACTCGTAAGGTATATATCTCTGCTTCGGGATCGGCGGGGCCTTGGACCCAACTATGGCAATCTTCCAATTCCACGGGATCCTGGTATCAGGTCAATGTCAACCTGTCCGCTTACGCGGGACAAACGGCCACATTCCGTTTTGAGTTCAACACGGTGGATGGTTATGTGAACGGTTTTGCGGGCTGGTATGTGGACAACATCTGTTTGCCCGGAACCTTGGCTACCCCCACCACGACCCCATCTATCACCAATTCACCCATTGCGTCCATGACTCCGACTGCCACGCCTTCAACTACGGCAAGCTCAACCCTGTCATTTACACCCACGCCAACTATAACTCCCCAAGGAACGGCGGTCTTGACACCAACACCTTCGCTAACCATCACCCTTACCCCCACTTCGACCCCGACCAATTGCGGGGCCTTCGGCGGAAGCCATCCCGGCTTGCAGGTCGCGGGAGGGGGGCCTTGCGGCCAGCCGATGCCGATGATGGGATCCTCCTACGATTTGAGCCAAGCCATCACCGCCACCCAATTGGGCGTTTATTTTTATCCCACTACTGGCGCCAATCTTAACGTGGGTGTTTACGCGGAGTCCAGCCCCGGTTCGGGCCTGCCGGGACTCCTCGTACTTCAATCCTCCGCCCAGCAAGCGGTGACGGGATGGAATATATTGCCGATTCCGGCGACTTTATTGAACCCAGGGCGCTATTGGCTGGCGGTGAAAACGGATGGCCTTTGCGGCACGGGAGTCGGATGCGACGGCAACCAACCGGGACTGATGTATTTCTCGGTGGATAATTGGAATGGAGGAAGTTTCGCGCAGATGTATCCTTCTTACACCACCAACAACACCTACTTTAAATTTTCAATTGACGCCGGTTACTGCCTACAACCGGCGACAGCCACGCCTACGGCCACGAATTCCTTCACCAACACAGCCACAGATAACCCGACCAATTCGCCGTCCGACACGCCAACGGTGACGCCCACTTGGACGGCCACCAATAGTCCCAGTGATACCCCGACCTTGACTCCCAGCGATACTCCTTCCTCCACGCCCTCCAATAGCCCGAGCGATACTACGACTCCTTCGCCGTCGGATACAGCAACCAATTCCCCCTCGGACACGCCAACTTTGACAGTTACGAATTCTTTTACCAATACAGCAACGAACACCCCAACAAATTCGCCGTCCAACACGCCCACGGATACTCCAACATTGACTCCCACAAATTCCTTGACGGCAACCGCCTCGAACACGCCTACCAACAGCTCGACCAACACGCCGACGAATACTCCGACCAACAGCCCCACGAACACCCCGACCAATACGCCTACCAATACTCCAATTAATACACCTTCGAATACGACGACCAACACTCCGACGTTGACTCCTACCAACACGCCCACCAAAACACCCACGGCCAATACGCCCACCAACACCGCCACTAGAACACCGACCAATAGCCCGTCCAACACTCCGACAAGGACAGCTACCAACTCGCCGACCTTGACCAAGTCACCGACGGGAACCAGGACCTTTACCTTGACCGCGACGAGGACTCCGACCGCCACCCCCACCAAGACGCCGACAGGGACGCCTTCCAACACGGCGACCAAAACACCGACGAAAACGCCGATGGGAACCCGCACCTTCACCCTGACCGCCACCCGCACGCCCACACCGACACCCACCAGGACCCCGACCAAAACGCCGACTAGAACGCCGACAGTGACTCCGACCAAGACCCCCCTGGGCGGCGCCAAACCCGCGCTGGCATTGGAAGGGCAGGAACCGACGATCACCCCGACCGAGGTTCATCAACCTTCCGGGTTGACGATCCTCAAGGCCAAAGCCGTTCCCAATATTTCCACCAATGGGGCTGCTATCCAATTTGAAATAAATCTCGAGGGGCAGGCAAGGATCGAGTTATCCCTCTATACCATCACGGGTGAATTGGTCTACCGGACCGAGGCCTCGGAAAGCACCGGTATCCAAAGGATCCCTTGGACCCTCCAAAACCAATCGGGAAACCAAGTTGCCAGTGGCATCTATATATACTTACTGCAAGTTTCCAAGGGGGAAGAGGTCTTGAAGAAAACGGGTAAAGTCCTGGTCATCCACTAAATTCCTCATCCTTTCCTTAAAAAACACAAAATGCCCTCAATCTTTCGGCTTTTAACTGTTTTCGTAAATTTAACATAATAAAGTTGACATCGTTTAACCCATGGCTAAAATGCCTCAAATTTAGGTTTATCCTTTACCTTATTCCACGCCTACCTATCCCTTGCCGGTTTGACGACAGGAAAAAATTTGTTTCAGCCCTTATCCAAAACCTACCAAGCCGCTTTAACCCTCCTCGCCTTCCTATTCCTCAACATCACCCTTAACGCAAGCCAAGCCTATGGAATGTTTCCCGCCACCCCGACTCCCGGCGCCGCCATCACCATCGGCGGAAACATCAGCACGACCTTGCCGGGGGGCCATGACCTTTACGCGGCCCTGTTTAATGGAAATGGATCGACTCCCGTTGCCCTGAGCCTTCCCCTGCAGAGCGGATTTACCTTCCGGTTCGTTGTTCCTCCCGGTTCCAACTATTACGTGGTGGGCATCTACGACGCCTCGGGGCAGGGAGTGACCCTCGCCGGAACGAACTTGACGACCGGCACCGGTTCCTGCCTGTTCGGCAAAGGCAACGCCTTCTCGATTTACGGTTACTCGAATTGTCCCGTCCAGCCCGATGTGACCTTGGGAACCCCCCTCACGGATACGGGGGATGTCAATTTGGCCGTCACCTCCACTTGTGATTTCGACCAGTCCTTTTGCGGAGGCGGCTCTACCCCCCAAGCCTCTCCCACCATTCCCCTCACGGCGACTCCCACGCCCTCCGGGCCGACCGCAACGCCTACTCCCGGTAACTCCTGCGTCTTGTCGGATAATTTTGAGGATGGAACCCTGACCAACAACCTTGGGGGAAATTGGTTCGGTTTTGCCTTCAGCGGATCCGGCCTAGCCGTGATGAATGACGGTACTTCCGGGGCGAATGGAACCAATCGGTCCGTCTTGACGGAGGGTGTCCTGGCCAACGGAAGCGATGGAATAGGCCTTGGCGCCAACCTGAACCCGGCCGGGACCGCGGTGGACGCGAGCGGCTTGCAAACCCTGACCTTCTGGTTCAAGGCCTCCCAAACGGGTGGTTACCGGCTCAATCTGTCCAATCCCATCATCATTGCCGGCGACTTTGACAATTATGGGTTCAGTTTCAATGTCAGCCAGCCGGGAACATGGCAATACGTGACCGTGCCAGTCGGGTCCTTGTCCCGCGAGAATTGGGGCTCCATGCCCAATCCTCCTTCCTTGGCCCAGGCTCTGACCCAAATCACCTCGTTGGTCTGGCAGACCGAGTCCGTGCCGGCTGGCGCTGTGACGATTTCCGTGGATGAACTTTGCGTCCAAGCGGCCGGCGCCGTTTCGACCACTCCCACGCCGCAACCCTCGACGACCCAGGCCGTTACCCCCATAACCCCGACTTCGACTTTCACCCCGGCCGGCCCGACCTCGACCAACACCCCGGCGCCCCCGACGGCGACCAACACCCCCGTCAACACGGCCTTGCCGACGAATACCCCGCTAAACACCCCGGGCCTCACCCCCTCGCCCTGCTTTATGCTGGCGGATTTTGAGTCGGGCCTCGCGGTCAACGCCTACAACGGCGGCTGGTCCACCTATACTTGGGACAACACGGCCGGAAGCGGCAATTCGGGGGCAAGTCCCCTGGTCGTGGACAACGTCGGCGCCAATGGTTCTTCCCGTTCCTTGGAGGCCTCCGGATTTTATTTGCTGCCCAACGGCCAATCGGGTTTTGGTTTTTACACCCCTCTCGGCAACGGCGGCAACGATCTTTCCAACCTGACCCAATTGAGCTTCTACGTCAAAGCCAACCAGGCCTTCAGCTTAAGGGTGAGTTTGACCTACAATCCGATCCTTGCCATTAACGGCGGCAACGGCGACCAATACGGCTACAACTTCCCCTATTCGGGCGGGAATTGGATCCCGGTCACGATTCCGGTCAACGCCTTGACCCGCGGCGGATGGGGAACCCCGCCCGACAGCATCACCCTGAACCAGGTCTTGGCCAATGTGGGCGCGATTGATTGGGCCGCCACTGGCGGCCAGGCCGTTTCTTCCGTCTCGCCCTTGACCATCTGGGTCGACCAGGTGTGCCTCTCCGGCGGACCCTTTGCCGCTACGCCGGGAATTTCCCCGACGACGACTCCCATAACAACCTCTCCCACTGTGACGAATACCCCGGCCTCCACCATCACGACAACCCCGACCCCCGCGGCCACCTCGACGAACACCCCGCCGCCAACGGTGGCTCCCACCCTCACCAATACGCCTACGGCCCTCAACACCTTGACGCCGACGGCGACCCCTGGCCCGCCTTTCGTTATTTCGGGAACGATCAACACGACCTTGGGCGGCAACAATCTCTACGCGGTCCTCTTCACCGCTTCCGGCCAAAATTCGACCCCCGTCAACCTCAGTTCTCCCCTGAGCAATGGGGCGAGCTTCGTGTTTTTCGTTCCGTCCGGCGTTTCTTATTACCTGGTGGGGATCTACGATGGCTCGGGCCAAGGCGTGACCGTCATCAACCAAAACCTCGAAACCGGCAACGGTACCTGCCTGATGGGGATCGGAAACTCATTTAAACTGTATGGCTCCAACTCATGCCCGGCCCAGCCGGATGTGACCTTGGGTACCCCGATCACCACCACGGCCTCGGCCGACCTATCGATCATAACGGCTTGTGATTTCAACGCCTCCAACTGCGGCGGTGGAACCGCCACCCTTACGCCCACGAAGACGCCGATGAATACCAAAACGCCGACCAACACCCCGACCGGGACCTTGCCTCCTTCCAACACGCCCACCAACACCAAGACCCCGACCAACACCAAAACCCCCACGAATACGGGAACACCGACCGATACGGGGACTCCGACGAATACGAAGACCCCCACCTCCACGAAAACCCCAACCTCCACCAAGACCCCGACCGATACGCCAACGCCCGCGGATACCAACACGCCAACGGATACGAAGACTGCCACTAACACCAAGACTGCGACGCCTACGAAGACTGCCACTAATACCAAGACCGCGACGAACACCTTCACTCCAACCGATACCCCCACACCCACCGACACCAAGACCGCGACTGCAACCAAAACAGCCACCTCCACGAAGACCCCGACTAGCACGAAAACGCCCACTCCCACCAAGACTCCGACGAATACCTTTACGATCACCAGTACGCCGACGGTGACGAACACTAAGACTCCGACTCCAACGAAAACGCCGACCAACACCAAAACCCCGACGCCGACCAAGACGGGAACACCCACCAGCACCGATACCCCCACCTGGACGCCGAATATTACCCAAACAGGGACCATGACCTTCACACCGACTCTGGATCCGTCCGGCGGCTCAGGCAACGGCAGCGATTATTTGTCCCTCCATGGCGTTAGTTCGGGCCAGTCTGGTTTGGCGGTCGATGGCGTCAAGGCTGTTCCCAACATCTCCACCAACGGAACGCCGATCCATTTCGAAATGAATCTCGGGTCCGGCGCCAAGGTCGAGTTATCCCTCTTCAGCATCACCGGCGATTTGGTCTATCATTCCACTTCCAACCAGAGGGCCGGCGTCAGCCGAATCCTTTGGTCGCTTGGGAATCTTTCGGGCAACCAGGTCGCCAGCGGCATCTATCTCTATGTGCTCCAGGCTTCCAATGGGGCGGAATCCATCAAGAAAACCGGCAAGGTTGTCGTCCTCCATTAACAGCAGCCCTCCTCTGTTCCGCCTTCGCCAATCGTCACGTTCGCTCGGCTATGGCGGACAAGCCGCTCCCAGCCTTCGGCGAAGATAAAACCAGTCCCACTAACCCGATCCAGTCGATTTCCATCGTTCGGCTTCCAACTGAAAGTCAGAGCCGCCGGCATCTCCCAACCGATCATGCTTGGAACCGTAAAAGCCAATAAGCCCCATGGGGTCGCTCGAACGATCATTTTGATCCATTCCTAAATTGCCCGCAACCCAATGGTCTTCCCCCATGAGAAAGCATTATCGGTCCGAGTCATTCTTACCCTCTCATTTTTTCCCGAAAAATTATCACCCCCCCAAAGCAAATGGTTTTAGGGAGCTTTATTTGGCACAACCGTTGCTTTAACAACGACATCAGTTGTTATTAAGCCAACCAAAGGAAAAATCTGCCATGAAGCGATTAACTGCCACGCTGTTAGCCTTAGCCGGTCTTATTTTCCCCGCCTTGGCCTGGGCGGACTCCACCCAGGTCCAGGGAAGCATCTCCCACAACACGACCTGGGGCCCGGACCACAATCCTTACCTCGTTCAAGCCGATGTCACCGTGGAAAAGGGGGCGGTTTTGACCTTGAAGCCCGGCACGAAGGTCTATTTCGCGGGAGAAACCAACCTGATCGTCAAGGGGGGCCTGGAGGCGGTTGGGGAAGCGTCTAAAGCGGTTTATTTTTCCCCCCAGCCAGGTTCCAGGGCCTGGGGAAACATTTATTTCGCCGGTTCGGACCCCCAGCATTCCGTTTTAACCCGTTGTGTCATCGCGGGGGGAAGGGTGGTCTGCGTTTCCTCCTCGCCCCGTATCGATCAATGCTCCCTCTATGGCTCGCGCGAGGCGATCCAAGTCGGGGCCGGCTCCAGCCCCGTGATTATCGGCAACCGGATCACGGATAACCGGGTGGGGTTATCCCTCGTTTCCGACAGCGCCAGCCCCATCGTGATGAAAAACGTGGTTTACAACAACGAATACGGGTTTTTCTTCCAGGATTTCGGGACTCCCCGCGTCACGGGCAATTTGATTTACGCCAACCGGAAATACAACATCGTCAACCGCTCGGTGAAGGGCATCTCGATCCCTTGGAACAGCTACCAGATGGCCGATTCCGCTTCCATTTCCAAGACCTTTTATGACGGTTCCTCCACGGCGGGAGTCGGACTTGTGAACTTTACTCCCTTTACGCCGCTGGTCGAGAACCGCGAGCCACAACAAGTGGCCTCCAGGTCCCCCGAGCCCTTCCTGCCCAGCCTTTCCTTCACCCTGGCGGGCCTCTACACCAGCGCCGCGGGAGCCCATGTTCCGGCCAACCAAAAGGTGGGAATTGGAAATCTCCTGAGGGTCGACTACCAATTCCGGCCTTTTATGTCGGTCGGGATTAACGCCGGCTACGCGGCCTTTATGTCCTCCGGGCACGCCAGCTACATTGGGCAGCTGGATTTAGTGGGCCGGGTGACTCCCTTTCGCGTGGGCGGTTTTGAGCCTTACCTGTTGGGCGGGGCCGGGATCAATCCCCTATATAACGACAAGACCACCCCCTGGGCCGGCCATTTTCACGCCACCACGGGTTTGGGAACCAAGTTTAACTTCGACAGCGGCTGGGGCATGGACCTGGCGGGAATTTATGACTTCTATTCCCCTATGGCCAACCACATTGACGCCTTCAGCGTCCGGCTTGGAGTTTCTTACGCCATCGGCTTGTAAAAGTTTGGTAGGCGGCCCGGACCCACAGCCTTGGCAGTCTGTGGGCCCGGATTTATTTATTCCCCATTGGGCGGAAAAGAAGGCTGCGGGAGTTTAAAATTTTATCGGGAGGTTATTCATGGCATGGATCTATGTGGGGCCGGGAGGGAAAAGATGGGCTGAGGAACCGAAAAAGGAAGAGAAGGAACGCAAGGACTCCGAGTCCCAGGTGGATCCAGGGGTGGAGCGTTTTACCGAACTTCCGAAAGTCCCGCCGCTTGCCCAGCAGGAGGGGTCGGAATATCTTTTAAAGGTCAGCAAGTAACCGCCGGGTTTCCCCGGCGGCCAGGACAAACCAAAACTTAATGGACATCCTCGGCTTGGCGCAGCTCATCCAAGGCGGCGTTGATGGATTGGATGGCGGCGGCCTTGTGGCCGTGGAAATCATCGGCGGCGGCCCAAAGGGTGTGCTTGGCGTTGCGCAGCTGGCTGGCGGCCTTCAGGATGAGGGGATGGTGGTGCTGGCGTTTCCCCCCCTTGAAATGAAAATGGGCCTCATCGTCCTCGCCCACATTGACATTCAGGCTCACTCCGTCGGCTTTCACCGCAGCCGGCAGGACCAACAGGGCCGCCAAGGCGGTTCCGGACAAAACCTTCCTCCAATGATTATTCATCGTTCTCTCCTTATGTCGTTTATTGGCGCCGGAAGCTGAAAACCCGGCATTCTTTGGACGTTTGGGATCGGGGAAAGGTTATGTGGGGGTGAATGTAAAAGTCCTCTATTTTCATGGGATTCTGCCTTAAATAAACCGATCCTTTTTGAAGGAGAGGGGTCTGGCCTGTCATCTGAGGTCATTTCCGATAGCAACAAACCCTCTTTCCGAGGGCCCCAAATTGCGACCTTAAAAACTCCACTTTCGTCTAAATCAAAAGAAATAGGTGAATGACTTTTTCCAGCAAAGGGGATTTAAAATTACCCAGGCTCGAAAACCTCTTTTTATTGTAAAATAGAGGCGGTAAAGGAGAAGGAATGGCAAACCCAAAAGAGGAAGCCCTCCAACTAATTCAAAGTCTTCCCGCGGATTCAACTTTCGAGGATATTCAATATCACCTTTATGTCCGTGAAAAGGTGGGAAAAGGCATGAAGGATTTTGAAGCTGGTAAGACTCTTTCCCAAGCCCAAGTCGAAGAAAAAATGGCCAAATGGCTCAACCCGTAATTTAGTCAGCCTCGGCCTTTGAGGACTTAGGGCCGTCACCGTTTTAATCGCCAAAGATTCCCGCCATTATGCCGCGTCTTTTGCCCGTGAAGTATTGGACGCGTCTTCAACCCTTTCCCAGTTACATGCCCGGGGACGAATGGTTCCGGAAATTGCTATGGCTGATATCCGTGAATTGTTTATTCGCGATTACCGCTTGATTTACCGAATATTGGATAAAGAAATTAGAATTCTTGGTTTTATCCATGGCTCAAGGGATCTTCCGGCTCTTTGGTCTTCCAGGTAACTAA
>CAZUXW010000032.1:0-18418 GCA_964624625.1 uncultured bacterium | reverse complement strand
GGTTTTATCCATGGCTCAAGGGATCTTCCGGCTCTTTGGTCTTCCAGGTAACTAAAGATTTTTTTCATCCCCGTTTATCCTATTTATCCGTGGCAAAACTGGTTCTTCTTTCTCCGTGACTCGGTGTACCCGATTTAATAGGTGTGTAAAATCGGACGCTCCTATGCCGAGGACTCAATTCGAGGCATAAGCCCTGGGTGTGCCCGATTTAGTAGGTATGTAAAATCGGGCGGTCGAAACCCGCCCACGACAGCACAATCCTCATCAAACTACCCCAAAACTTGTAAAGCTCCACGGGAAACTCCCTGTGTTTCCACCAATCTTCCGGCAAGGGGATGGTGGCATAGGGTGTGACGGTGACGCCGGAGCCGGCTAAGTAAAGGCGCGTTAAAAAAAGAGCCCTTGGCAGGTGGTACCAGGGCAGGGCCAGAACGACGGAATGGATCCCCTTGGCCCGGATGATTGGCGCGCAAAAGCGGGCGTTTTGGTCCGTGGTTCTGGCCCTGTATTCAACGAGGACCCGGGAGGGCTCCACTCCCAATGCCTTGTTGAGTTTTGGCTTTTGATAATCCCAACCGGAAAAAAGAAACAGGATGGAGGGATCAGCCTTGGCCCAGTCCAGGTATTTCCCAACCCGGTCCTCGTAGCCGCTGTAGATAAGAAC
This sequence comes from uncultured bacterium, assembly GCA_964624625.1. Classification (GTDB taxonomy): domain Bacteria; phylum Oederibacteriota; class Muellerivitia; order Muellerivitales; family Muellerivitaceae; genus PALSA-1180. The sequence goes on along the minus strand of CAZUXW010000032.1, from coordinate 17,754 downwards.
CATGTCCGTCTTCCCGGGGGTTGAGGCGGAGGATAGGTAAACACGGATAAAGTAGGCTGTCTCGAAAAGGCTGATCCCCAGGACCAATACGAAAGCCCCGAAAAGAAAAGTCTTGAGGGCGGGGAAGCGGTCCAAGCGGGAGGTCAGGCTGGCCTGCTTTTGATATGGGTGAATTTTTCCTTCAATCTTAGGAAAGGCGACTCGAAGTAGCGGTAGGAAAGGGCGGAAATCACCACCGTGGGCACGATGGCCAAAAGCTCAACGACCACGTTGTGGCTGACGAAATGACCGACCATAAAGATGCCGAGCCTGTGCCAAACGTAGAGGCCGTAGGAGATCTTACCCAAATAGACGAGGAAGGCCGGAAATTTGAAGGGGGCGTTGAGGACTGAAAATAACAGCAAAACGCAGCCAACCGCCACCAGGACATAACCGGGGACGGTCGTGGGGATGGAAATGGGAGGTTCGAGCAGGAAAAAATAGGAGGCGCAAAAGAATAAAACCCAGGACAGGGTGAAGGCGGAAGCCCGTAGAAAGGGGCTCAGCTTGATTTCGTGATTCCGCGTGAACACCGCGCAGACGATGCCTGTCCCGAAAAAGATGAATTGGCAGAAGGTATTGGTCCAAATGACCACGTCGTCGTTTCCGCCGTAGGAGCCCTCAAGGGTGAGGGCGGCCAGGGAAAGAAGGATGAAAAAGATTCCGATGGGGAGATAGAAAAACCGCCTGAATAGAAGAATCAACAAAGGGAAAGCTATGTAAAACTGCTCCTCGGTCGAGATGCTCCACAAGTGGCCCATTAAAATGCCGGGAAAGGGATGGCTGTGGAAATAAAGGTTGCTCGCGAAAAAAAGGTAATATTGATAAATGTGAATCTGGTCTGGGTAGCGCCAATAGGCGAAGAGGATTCCCACTCCAACTCCGACGTAGTAAAGAGGCCAAATGCGCAAAATTCGTCGGATGTAAAATTGTTTTAAGTCGATATGGCCGTATTTTTCATGCTCGATCATCAATAACGTGGCGATTAAATAAGCGCTCAGGAAGAAAAAAACACTGAGGCCGTAGCCAAGGCAATTGGCGATATTGGCGAGGATCACCGCGGTAAACTCGGGGAAATGTTTTAGGTATAAATCCTTGGTGTTGGGAAAAATATGGTGTATGAAAACGGAGAAAAAGGCCAGGAATCGGACGATGTCCAATTCCGGCTTATAAAAGGATGATCTTGATTCCGCGGCCATTCCTCAAACCTTCCTAGAAATACGGCTTACCAACTTAAAGCCCAGCTAGTTTAAGCTTTGGCGGCGGTCCTGAAAATGTCCAAATAGGGCAAAAACACCTTGGGTTCGGCGAAGCGCTCACTGACGAATTTCCGACCGGCCAATCCCATTCGCGATGATTTTTGGGGATTCGCCATGTGCCAGGCGATTAGATCGGACAGGGCCTTGGCGTCGCCGATGGGAAAAACATGTCCGTTGACACCGGATTCAATCACCCGGTCCTTTTCCATGAGGAAATTGGAGGTGATCATAGGCACTCCGGCGGCTATACATTCCAAAAGAGACAAGGAGAGTCCCTCGAACCGCGAGGGAAGAACCGAGAGGTTTGACTTGGAAAGGGCCTTCACCAAATCCCCTTTTTGAACATGGCCGTGAAAGACAGCCTTCAAGTCGGCATGTCGGACTAGGGACTTGAGAAGGGAGGCTTCGGAACCGTCGCCGAAAAAATGAATTTCCGCTCTTTGCCGGATTTTGGGAGGGAGCAGATTGACTGCCTGGATTAAGGTCGGCCAGTCTTTTTCCTTTGCCAGTCGTCCAACCGCCGCGATCTGAAAAGTGTTGGAATTCTTTCGCTTGGTTTTGAAAAAGATCGCGTCCACACCGCCGGGAATAGGTCTTTCCGAGACGTTTTTACCTTTAATCTCGCCAATGATCTTGTTGGAAACCCCGATGACCTTGCCTGAGAAGCGCGCCGCCATCCTCCAATAGAAGCGGTGTCTCCAACCCCAAGCGCTATAGGGCATGTGAAGTGTCGTGATGACGGGAATGGAGAGAAGGCGCCCCAGAAGGACCGTTTCCAAGAGGCTGGTATAAAGATGGAGGCTTAAAACATCGGGCCTTTCGGCCAAGAGCTTGCGAAGGAGGCCCCAGTAGCCGGTCACGTAAATTTTATTAGAGGACAAGCCCAGGAGAGTGGCGGCCTTTGGTTCCTTAAGGAGCACAAGGTTGATAGGAACGCCCCGGCTAGACAGGAACTTAATGAGTCCGGCCACATAGGTTTCAGTGCCGCCTTGGCCCCAGGATTCCATAACAATGGTTATCTTTGTGGCTGTATCATCAATTTTATTGAGGCCCGGTTTTGAATTTAGTCGTCGGGAAGTCATTTCGATAAAACCTTAATTAAGGGAATGATGGCTTTGGATGAAAAGGGTTTGCCTCATCCCTGACCCGAAGTGCCCTAGAGCAAGTACCTGTGGAATTTTTGCCAACCGCTTGTTTCGAAATAGGGATGTACTGGAAAAGGATACCAAAAAATCAAAGGTGGAGGATACAATGAAAAGAATTATTCTCCGGAAATATTAACAGAATTTCGCAACTTCAATAATGCCTTTTAATATCAACGCTAACTGGGAAGGTATGAAATCATTGAGAGTGTGGGTTTTTATCATCAGAATTATTAGAAGTCCCATTCCCGTTTGGTGGGCAATTGGGCTTTTTTTGGCGGGCCTTTTCGCATGGACTGGACGTTATGGAATGAACCCGGACGGAATTCAATATTCTGATATTGCGGTCGGAGCGGCCAATGGCGATCCTGGACAATTGGTTAATTCCCTTTGGAGTCCAGCCTATCCAGCCTTGATAAGCTTGATCTTGGAGATTCTCAGGCCTGATTCCGGGCATGAAACCCAAGTTGTTCATTTGACGAATTTCATAATTTTTATTTTTTCGTTATTTGGTTTTTCTTTCTTTTTGAAAAATTTGAGGCCTGATGATCTTTTTGATTCACCGGCAAAAAACGCTTTGTGGGTTTTTTATTCTTTTGGGTTCTGTATTTATTTTTGGTTTGTCTTAAGATGGATTGGTTTGAAACAGGTCGCGCCTGACCTTTTAATGGCGGGGATGGTTCTTTTCATTGCTGGACTAGTTCTGAAACTTTCAAGCGCCGTGAAAACATGGAAATCTTACTTTTTTTTAGGGCTGGTGATGGGTCTTGGTTATTACGTTAAGGCGCCATTGTTTACGTTTGGAATTGTTCTTTTTTTATTACTTTTCTTTTTTACTCCACCCAATATCAGTCGCAAAAAACTTTTGCTATCCCTTTTCGCATTTTCGATCACGGTTCTTCCATATGCAGTGGCCTTGAGCAGGAACGCGGGCCACTTAACGGTTAGTGAATCGGCACGACTGAACTATATTTGGCACGTAAACAAATTGGATATAATCTCTTGGTCGAGGAAGGATTATTCTGGTTTTGGATCACCGGTTCATCCACCTCGCTTAATTTTTGATAAACCTCTCACCCTGGAATTTGCAGAACCCATTAATGGAACCTGCCCCTTAATTAGCGATCCATCCTATTGGTTTTCTGGAGCCAATCCGCGCTTTAACTTAAAGCAGCAGATTTCCGCTTTTGGAGAGAATCGAGATGTTTATGGAGTGGTACTTCTGGAAAGCATGGGATTGATTGCTGGCGGGCTTATTCTTTTTGTTTTTTATATTCGAAAAAATAGTTTTATAAAAATAAAGCTGGATACCTTTTGGTTGTTTGTCTGGCCTTTAATGGCGGCTGGAATTTACGCTTTTGTCCATACGGAACTTCGTTATTTGGCGGCCTTCTCAATTATTTTCTGGCTGGCTCTGTATAATGAGTTGGCCCAAAAGATGGGGAGTTCTGTAAATTCCTCGGTTTTAGGGGGAGTCGTTTTATTTTACTTTATATGTTTGATTGTTGTTGGACAGAAACGGTTCGAAGAGGCGAAAGTCCTAGATCGACCCGATTACCGGCCGGGGTATGAAGTTGTATTGCGAAATCTTCACTCGATGGGAGTTAAGCCTCTGGACCGAATAGCGGTTGTCGGTGACGCGGGCGATTGTTATTTCGCCCATCTTGGCGGATTAAAAATTGTTGCCGAAACATTTAATGTAGAAGAATTTCAAAATTTGGGAGTGGAAAAAATGTCCGCCTATTTGAATAGTCTGAAACCTCTCGGTATAAAAGCCGTTGTGGTTAAAGGTCCGCTTCCTTCATTCGGGAAGGGGTGGAAGCGAATAGTGGTGCCCGATCAAGAGTTGAGCATTTTTATTTTATGAGTTTTAAGTTTGTTGTTCTTTTTTCAACCGGTGCAATTATAAATTTGGATGGTGTTTTTTATTGTTCGCTGGAGAACCTAAGTACAAGCTTTCCATCGTTTTGACGCGCTCGTTCAGGGTGTAATTAGCCTGGACCTTCTTGCGACCCGACTCACCGAGGCGATTTCGAAGGGCCGGATCGTTTATAAGTTTGCGAAGTTTTTCCACCAGGACTTTTTCGTTGTTAAGTTCAAATAAATAACCATTTTCGGCATCCTCCACCAAGTCCCGATTGCCGGGAATATTCGAGGCGACCACCGGCAGGGAAGAGGCCATGGCTTCCAGGATGGCCAGGGGCATCCCTTCCCAAAGAGAAGGGAGGACGAAGATATCCAAACCGTCCAATAGCCGGTCCGCGTCATCGCGCCAACCCAGGATATGGATGGCCTGTTGGTTTCCCGAGGCTTTGATAAGACCTTCGAGTTTTTCCCTCTCCTCGCCGTCCCCGATCAGAAAAAAGTGGATGGATAAAGGATTGTTTTTAAGGAGTTCTATGCCGGCTTTAACGAAGCATTCGGGATTTTTCTGGCGCCAAAGGCGGCCGACCATTCCAATCGCGACCCCATCCTTTCCGATGCCGAACCGCTCCAGCCGGATTTTATTCCGGACTTCCAGGGAAGGCGGCGAATAGCGTTCCGGATCCACTCCGTTGGGGATCAGGTGGAGTTTATCCAGGGGAACGCCCAGGCGTTTTGCGGCGATCTCAAAGTCGTTTTGGTTCAAGACCACCAAGGCGTCCGTCAACCTGGCGCCGATCCATTCCATCAGGAAATAAAATAGCTTTTGGAAAGTGTTCCGGGCGGCAGGAAAGGCGTATCCGTGCACCGTATGCATTACCAGGGGCACCCCCGCCAGACGCCCGGCCAAACGGCCCAGAATTCCTGTTTTAGAGGAATGGGTATGGAGGATGTCGAACTTTTGTTCGCGGAAAAGACGCTTGAGCCGCATCAAGGCCCTTAAGTCCGCCAGGGGCGAGATTTCCCGGACCAGTTCCGGTACGCAAAAAAAAGGTATACCGGCTTTTTCCAAGGCTTCCGTGAGGGGGCCCGGTTCCTTGCAAATGACGAAGGGTTCAAAGAGAGAACGGTTGAGCCTGGTCAGTTCCTCCAGGGTCACCCTTTGGACGCCGCTCAAGAGGGGCAATAACTGCAAATGGGCGATCCGAATGGGTTTAGCCGCCATGGGTCATTTCCACGCAATGCCGAAGTACGGTGGTGATCTGTTTTTCCTTGTTGAACATTTGCTCGACCCTTTTCCTGCCGGACTGGCCCATGCGGGACCTTAATTCGGGCGAGCCGTATAACTTGCGGATGGCCCCGGCCCAGGCCCGGGAATCGTCGCCTTTCACCACCAGCCCTGTTTCCCCATCGGCGATGACCTCGGGAATGCCCCCGACCTCCGCCCCGATGACGGGCCGCGAGGCCGCCATCGCTTCCACGATGACCATGCCAAAACCCTCGTGACGCGAGGGTACCAATAAAATATCAATCGAGTTCATCAAGTCGGGAATATCCTCCCGCATACCCAGGAATTGGATCCCGGGATGGTCCCGGTTCGGCAAGGCCGCCAGGTAGCTGGAATCATTCTCGCTGCCGGTGGTGGACCCCGCCACCCACAACCGGAGCTTCGGAAATTGCCCCGTCAACTCCGGCCAAATGGAAAAAATCCGGTCAAGACCCTTGCGTTCCGTGATGGTCCCGACAATCGCCATGACAATATCCCCTTCCTGGCAATTCAAATTGCCGCGGATGGATTTGGCTCCCTCAAACTTCGCCAGGTCGGCCCCCTCGTAAACCAAAAGGATCCTGCGCCCCAACAAGGCGGTCTGCCAGGCCGGGTATTTCTTCATGACGGCTTTTGAAATGATGAGGTTTTTTTGGACCAGGGGAAGCTGGAACCAGTCCATCCATCCGTGGGGCTTGTCCAATTTGTCCCAGATCAGTACCGGCAGGCCGCAAAATTTGGCCGCGATACCGACCGTCAGCAGGGCCCTCATGTCGTTGCAATAAATCCCGTCCAATTCCAGGGATTTTAATTTGGAACGAATCTCGGCTATATATTTCAGCAACTGCCAGGCCATCCGCAGGAAGCGTGGGCCTTTATAACGGTAGATGGCCCCTCCATAGGAACGTAAAAGTTCAGGATAGGGAAAAAACACGGTTTCAATCGAACGGCGGCGTACTTCCTCCACCAGGGGGCCCTCCGCCGTCGCGGCGACGATGGGCTCGATGCCGACGGATTGGCAGGAATCCAGCAAGGTTAAGAGGATCCTCTGTTGGCCGAACATCACGTGGGGATAGCTTTCGACAAATAGTATCTTTTTCAAGGCTGTCCACCGGAGGAGGGATGGGTCAGGGTGGGGGCTTTCTTTCGGCGGGGAACTAGGGAATCGGCCGAAACCAACAATCCCGCCAAGAGCCAAATGTTCCTTTGTCGGAGGCCGAACATGGTCAGGCTGTAAAGCAATAACAACCCCATTCCCACCACCATGCACAACACGATCAAGCGCTGTTCAGGAACTTGAATCCTTTTGCTGGCTTTCCAGCCGATGTGGACCACTCCCCACAACCAAGCTAAAAAGAACAAAAGCCCAGGGACGCCCATTTGAAAAAGGACACCCACATAGGTATTGTGGATTTCTTCGATGCCGTAAAGGTCGCCATAATTTTTGGGGCCTGTTCCAAATACCAGGTTGTCCCCGATATTTTCCGAAACGAACTCCAATTGCCTGGTCCTATTCTCATCCAAGTTTCGGTTACCCTCGATCCAGTCGAAAAACATCACGACCGGCCTCTGCCAAGCCGGCGTGTGGCCTAAGGAGTAGTCACCTCTGTAACCGACCAGGCAGATGGCAAGGTAGAGGAGAAAGATAAAAAAAGCAAAGGTCGTTAACTTGGCGAGTTTGTTGGAATTGAAGGAGCGGAACCGCGCCTCCCTGGACGCCACATAGATGATTCCCGCGCCCGCCACCATCAGCATCAGAAAGGCCGTGCGGCTGCCGGTACCGATGGCCGTAAGAAACACCCCTATTTCCAGCACTGTCAGCGCAAATCGCTCGCGGTATTTCCTTCCTTTTTGCACGATCATAAAAATCAAAACCACGAAAATCGGCAAAAGGAAGGAGGGTACCTGGTTCTCCGTGCGCAGGGTGGAACAGACCCGGTGGGTAAAGGCGTCATAGCTCCAACTGGGTCCGTGGCCGGCGAGGGCCAGTACCCCGAAGAAACTGACCACGACTGAACCCCAAAGCCAGCTGTTCAAGCATTGTTTCCAAAGGTCCCAATTTCGAACCAAAAAAACGACGGTTAAGAACATCATGTATCCGTAGATGAAATTACAGGTTTCAATAAGGCTGTTGGCCGAATCCGTGAAAGCGGCGGTGTAGATCAGTCCGTTGACGATGTAAGTAATGATGGTCCAGGTAATGAAGGCGGCGCCTAAAAGCATGACATTGATTTGGGCTTTGGAGAGGGGCGCTTGATTTTTGGTGTCCCTGGAATAAGAAATCAAAATAAACCAGGTCAAAAGCATGAATAGTTCTCCGGCCGTGAATTTATCCCGGACGACCGGCAGGTGGGGCGTGATGAGGATTCCGGTGAAGAAAAAAGTCATATAGAGGCCCCGTTCGGGACGGCGAAGGAAAAAGATCATGAATAAGATTAGGGTGGGCCCCAGGAGCAAAAGGACCAGCGAGGTATTTTCGTGGATGAAATTAGTCATGGGCCTCCCTTAAGCCCTGCAGGCTCCGTATGGATCTTTTAAGCCGGTTCGGAACCAGGGGATAAAACAAGCGCAAGACCGGGAAGAGATGATAACGGAACGGCAGGTGAAACCGCCGGACCGCCAGCTCGCAAAACCAAGCCAATCGTCGGTTCTGGAGGGAGGTCTTGAAGGTGCTCTGGAAAAAACTTCCGCCGCTGACATAGCGCTTCACCAGGATGTCGGGGAGATTAGCTACCTTGTGCCTTAGGGCCACCCTTTGGAAAAACTCGAAATCGATCAGGAAAGGCTGGGCTGGGTCGTAATTAACGCCTTTCTCGATGAGGCTTCGCCGGAACATGACGGCGCTGTGGCAATAGGGAATACACTTGGCCGATTGGAGCCGGATTTCCCGGTCGGTTAAGGGATATATACGCTGGTGATGCTCCTGGCGCCGGTCGTCCTCCTGCTCCTCGCCGGAGCCGACCCAGGCATGGTCAGGGTTGGCGTCGAGAAAGGCCGCCTGCTTTTGGAGCCGTTCGGGATAGCTGATGTCATCGGCATCGAGATTGGCGATATAGAGGCCCTTGGCTTCCAAGCAGGCCTTGGTGAGGGATCCCGCCCTTCCGGTGCGGGGAAGGTTGATTACCCGGAGCCGGGGATCGGTGATTCCCTTGAGAATCTCGGCTGTTCCGTCAGTGGAACCGTCATTGACCACCAGAAGTTCCAGGTCCTTTTCGGTTTGCTCCAAAAGGCTCCGGACCGCCCTAGCGACGCAATCCTGGCCGTTATAAACGGTGATCACCGCGGAGATTTTAGGGCTCATGGCGCTGTTCAACCTGGCGATTCAAGTTCCGCTCCCTTGAGTTAATCTACTGTATAAATCCAAATAAGACTGTGCCATGGCGTTCGAGGACAGCCTGGCTTCCTCCTCCCGCGACAGGGCCGGCAAGGGTTGGGGGGAAGGGTTATGGGTGAAGGCCAGCCCTATTTTATCGGCTAAATCCTTGTCATTGCCTTCGGCAAAAAAACTCCCCCTTTCCGGGAAGTGATCCAGTATCTCATGAAACACTGGTATATCGCTGGCTAGGATGGGCGTGCCGCAAACCAGGGCTTCGGCCACTACCAGGCCGAAGCCCTCCTGGACACTCAAGCTGGGAACCAGGATCAATGATGATGAAGCCATTTCCTTTAATACCCCTTCCTGGGCCATCCAGCCGGTAAATTGAACGATTTTTTCCAGTCCGAGCCTTCGGGTGTCCCGCCGCAATTTTGCCTCCGTGGGACCGGAACCTATGAGGAGAAGCTTAACCCCTGGTTGATGCGCGACCACTCTTTTCAGGGCCTTGAGCAGGATCCCTTGGCCCTTTTCCGGGACCAATCGTCCGGCGCAGACCAGCTTGGCGGGAACCCTTGCCGGCGCCCCCGCGATAGTCGAACGGATCGAGGCTAAGTCCACCCCATTCGTGATGACCACATGCTCCGGTTTTCGATGTAAGAGCGCTGATTCCACGTTCCCGGCGGCACGTCCGAACGACCTGGCGACGGCATTGGATACATAGGTGACGGCCGAACAATAACGCTCAGTTAAGCGCAGGCCCCAGCGGTAATGGAGGCGCATGGAGCCGTATAGTTCGTGCTGGGTCGAGACGATGAAGGGGACCTGTTCCCGGTACGCGGCAACGCGTGCGGCGATGGAAGGAACCGCGAAGTGGGTGTGGACGACGTCGGGTTTTATTTCTTTTAGAAGGGCGCGGAATTCCCTGGTGAATAAACGGTACTGGCCGATCAGGTTCCAAATCCGTTTTTTGACCGGGACCTTGATGGTGTGGAGATCAACGCCATTGGGGATTTTCTGGGAAAAGGCACGTTGGCCGTCATCAAAAATAACGTAAGCAACTGAATGGCCTTGGGCCATCAATTTAACGGAAATTGTTTCAATGATGGACCATATCGAGGTGGAACCGACCCTGTCCACGAAAATAAATTTCATGGCATCACCGGTTCGCGCCGGATGGCGTCTTGTTCGAAGACCATTGGGATAAATCACGGTCGATCAGCTTGGAAAGCTTGGCTATATCCTTTTGGAAATATTTAATTAACTCTGATCTCAGGTCGTCGGAAATATTTTTTCGAGCGCCACGCTTTAAATTTATTTTATGGAAAAATATTAAAAGTCCAAAATTTTTATTTAAACCAATTTTCTTCTTAAGCTTTCCGATGTAACGAAGCGCTTGCTGCAGCCTTGGGGACCGAAGTATTTTATTTTCGTTTAATTTTTCAAAGGATGCTCTGCCATCAGATGGGACGCCTAAGAATTCCAAGACTTCTTCGTACGTTTCTTTAGTTTTTGAAATTAAATCGTTGAAAAGGATTACTTTAACCCGCTCTTTTGAAACGGTTAAATATAACCTTTCGATCTGATCGCCAAAACGCCCCCGCTCAGAATAAAACAGTTTTTTTATCTCCGGACAATGAACAGGGATATTGTTTCCGGCCTTTCGGTCGTGCTCGGCCCTCCAAGCTTTTTCCAAATCCAGGATTGTCTCGTGGCCATTGTAAACATTTTCGGAATGCCAGGATTGCACGAAATCAACAGGGTTACGCAAAGTGACGATGAATTTAGCGTTAGGGTAATTCCTCAAAATTTCGGAAACGGCCACTTCGGAGTATAGGTAGGAAGTCGAGGCTTCGCCGACGGCTTTGTGGATATTTGGATCGGCTTTAGAAAATAGGGACTGATAGGCCGTGAAATTTATTGGATGCGGTTTCTTTAAATCAAAATCGAAATACATCGGTTCCTTCGTGGGGGACATGAAAATATTCGGGTGGTCCTTGAGGTATTCGTATAGGGACGTAGTTCCACACTTTGGAGCGCCGATGATGAAGAAATTGGGAACCATCATTTGAGCAGCCTCGGAAACAAGGGTAGTGTCCATATGCCGAGTTTTGAGTGGACGAGCATGAGTCCCATGATATTTTGAAAGATCATGCAAAAAGAAGTTGCGACAGCGGCTCCCAGGGAACCATAGGACGGCACTAGGGCCAGGTTAAGGCCCAAGCTCAATAGGGTGGACCATAGGCCGATGTCCCGGACGGATTTTTCGTTGCCGCTCATAACCAAAAGAAGACTCACGGAGCCGGTCGCCACGTTCACGAATTGGCCCAAAGAAAGGATGACGAGCTCGGTGCTGCCGGCCCTAAATTCAGGCCCGAACATCCCCATGAAAAATCCGGGAAGAATGAGAAATGGAACCATTAAGGGTCCCGACACCAACAGCATCATTAGGTTGGATTTTCGGGCCATGGAATCGAGGGTGATTAAATCCCCTTGCTTATAAAGGGCGGCGATTTTGGGTCCCGCAATGCCGTTTACGGCGAGGAGAACCAAGCTGATGACCGCTGAAACGCGGGAAGCTTGTCCGAAAATTCCGATTTGTTCTTTTGTGCCCCATATTCCCAGGGCGAAGGTACTGATCCAACCCGTCATTAAGCTTAAAGAAGCCACCATGAAAAGGGGTATGCCGCTTTTCAGCAAATCAGACCCGGCGAATGAACCTATTACATTGCTTGCTTTCCGAGCGGTGGCCCGCCAAAGCGCGGCTCCCGCGAAGGTGGTAACCAAGGTGCCGAAGACATAAGCCAGAATCGCCCGGTTAATACCTCCGCTTTTGCCCCAGAGATAAAGACCTACAATGGAAAAAAGGGGAACACAGACATTGGCGACGAATACGGAATATTTTATTTTTTTTAGACCCCTGAGGACGGCCGAGTTAATCATTAAAAAAGAAGTCGGGATGATCGAGAGCGACATCCAGCGGAGCGGCTCGGAGAGTTCGGGCTTATGGAATAGCTGTTTGGCAAGCAGGGGAGCCAGGAAAAACACCGCCAAGGTAGAGAGGCTGGAGAAGACCAGCACAATTTTGACGCCTTGGGAATAGATACCCTTAATGGCTTTCCAATTTGAGGAAGCGGAGTTGGATGCGATATAACGGACTAGGGCGCTGTCTAATCCTACCCGGCCGAAAATAGTAGCGACCGAAATGACGGTCAAGGCCAGGAAATAGACCCCAGTGCCGCCGGCCCCGCAAGCCTTGGCTAAGAGGATATTGAAGCCCAATCCCAAAGCGGCACCTGTGACCCTCAGGACCAGCGCGACCAGTGTGCCATGCACGACTTCTTTCATGTGGTCATCCAGCCTCCGGTCAAGGAAAGGCAACTTGGTTAGAATTTTGTTGGTTATGTTTTCCAAGGTAATAATCTTTTCATGAAAGGATCATTTTTGATTTAAGATTCTTTTCGCTTTTCTGAAAATCCCCATTATAACAATGGGCGGTCGAGCAACGATTTCCCATAATATCGCGAAACCGGTGATCCAAGACGGCCATTTTCGAAGGAGGTGGAAAACATTCATTCCTGTTTTTGTTTTGAGGGAAAAATTGACTGGTATTTTGCCTGGGTCAAAATTTTGAAAGGCTTTTAAAACGACCGGATTTCTGGATAATTTTAAAATTGAACGGAATTCGTTCGTTTTTACGCATCCAATGAAAATGGACATGGGATCGCATCCCCTGTCCAACGCGAAGTCACGGGAATATTCAAAAGCCAATTCAATATCCCTTTTTTTGTTGTGATAAATACCGATGTCGGCCCGGTAAATACCCAGGGGTTCGTTGATGACTCCGACGGGCCCATTGATGGCTCGGTCAATGTAAATGAGGTAATCGATAATATTTTTTTCGGAATCCCAGACCGTTTGATATTTTTTACGAGACATGGCTGCGCTATTTGTGAAAGGCACGATTCCGTAAGTTAATAAATCGTCCACAATTAATATTTTTTTACCAAAACCGGCTTTGTGAAGCATTTTTTGGCCATCCGGTCTCATTATCAAGATGTCGTGCCCCACCATGCTGAAATTGGGGTTCGCGTCTAGGAAATCTGCTTGTTTCTGGAGCTTGCCCGGCAACATCATATCGTCCCCGTCACAATGGGCGATATATTCCCCCCTCGCTCTGCGCATTAAATCGAGAAAACTTTTCCAAGGGCCTATGTTGGTTTCGCGTTGGATGGGGACGATCAAATCTGGATAGCGTCTTGCGTATTCATTTAGAATGTCACGGGATAAAGGATCGGTTGAGGCATCATCGCCCACGATGATCTCAAATGGGAAGTTGGTTTTTTGAGTGACAATACTTTCCAAACACTCCGCCAGCCATTGTCCCTGGTTATAAGTTGGAACGGTAACGCTGACCTTGGGCGTTCCGGTTGGATTTGATTGTTTACTCATGATTTACCCTATTTTGAATGGAATCTTGGCCGCTAACCGAGGGCCTAAAAGTTGAATCGCCTCCGTAAAAGCAGGCAACCTGAAAACGCCGCAAATAAAAGCGTAAATCATCATGCCGGTTAGGACTTGAGCCAGTAAAAGAAAAAGAGGCGAGTTGATCGTAAAAAAACCAATTCCCCAGACGAAAAGTGCCATGCCCAGGCCTGCTAAAGTGTAGGGGACCAGGTCCAGGCCCTGCTTCATTATGCCATAGTTAAGGAAGCGGCCGCTGTAATGGGCGTTGATGGCGAAACTAATCAGGCTGGTGGCGACGATGCTCCAGGCGATCGCGGTAATGCCGAAGAAACAGGCTGTGCCGAGAATGGCGACGCCAATAATTTTTTTAATAACCTCGAGGCGGAAAAAGAGTTTGGAATGACCTTGGGCCAGAAGGGTGTTGAGGTTGAGAACGTGCAGGGGCCAGAGGATGCCCCCGAGGCATAGGATTTGTAAGTAGGGAACCGAGGGAAGCCACTGATTACCGAAAAGGACCTGAATTAATAGGCGTGATGTGACAAACATGCCGAGCATGACAGGGATATTGATCATCATGACGAGAGCGATCGCCTTGCGCAGACCCGCACGCAGATGGTTTTTGTCCTGCTGGGCCGCGGAAAATATTGGAAATGCCACCCGGCTGATGATCCCCGTGAGCAGATTGGCGGGAAGCTGCTGCGTGCCGTCGGCACGGGAATAAAAGCCAAGATCACGCGGCGAATAAAATTTTCCAATAACGAGTGTGTTGAGGCGGGTGTAGAGGGTGTCCAGAAGACCGCTAATGAGAAGAAATCCACCGAATTTAAACAACGACCGGATAGAGGCCAATGAAAAAACAAGAGTGGGCCGCCAAGGGTTGAGAAGCCACAGTAATAGGGTGGAAACGAAGATTGATGCCAAGGAGGAGACGGCCAAACTCCAGACGCCGTAAGATTTCCAGGCCAATATCACGGCGATGATTCCGGAAACGACCACGGACGCGATCGTGATGACGCATTGTTTTCGAAAGTCGAGGGATTTGTTCAAAAGGGTGGTTTGAATGGCGCCGAAGGCGCCGATGAAAAGGTTGAGGGCCATCAGCCTAGTGAGGGGCGTGAGGATCGGGATGTTATAGAAAAGGGCGATCCAAGGCGCGGCGGCGCATAAAAGGACGCTGAACAAGAGGGCTGTAACGATATTAAAGTAAAAGACCGAGGATAGGTCGGTATCGGTTATTTTCTGCCGTTGGATCAGGGCTTGGGAGAAGCCGGAACTGATAAAAACGCCTGCGACGCCTATGAAAATCGATAGAAGGGCCACGGTCCCATAATCCGTGGGTGTTAAAAGCCTCGCCAGGATCATCGTGATGCCGAATTGCAATCCCTGCCGCGAGAAGATGTCAATGGCGCTCCAAATGGAGGCGCTGACGGCTTTATGTTTAAGGGTGGAAGTCATGTTGATTACGGCTGCTCGGAATTTTTCCGAAGGAGTTCTTTCTCCAGCTCAAGTAAATCCCTTTTGCGATCGCCGATTCTTCGGTTACCGGCATAAATACCAAACGAGAGGCAATTTTTTGATACCAAGCTCAAGGCTGAAATGGCCGCGCCCTCCTCAATGATGACTCCTGGCAAAATGACCGTTCCTGCCCCGACGATAACGTGTTTACCGATCAGAACGTCGGCATTTTCGCAGCCGGTGAATTGGGCCGGTACCGTCGGGTTGGTCAAATGCGCTCCTGAATAGTCATCAGAACTTGAATAGATCGATACTCTGGAGGATAGGCCGCTGAAATTTTCCATTGTTATTTTTGCCGTACCGATCAGGGAGCAGAAAACGGCGATATGAACGTAATTGCCGATGTGGATGCCGCTTTCCCCGGCGGACAAGACGCAAAAATCGTCGATGCGCACGTTGCTTCCGATAGATATTTTGGAGGGGTTGTAGATGGAGGCTTTTTGGGAAATTTTGACGTTTTTGCCAAAAGCCGCCAAGCCGAGTTTTCCCAATTCTCCCTCAGTGAAAAAGGCCATCAGTCCCCTCCCTGGATGGTATTAATGACGCGATTTTGTTCCTCTTCGGTTAGATCCGGATAGATGGGCAAACAAAGTACTCTTTCCGACAAATTCGCGGCGACGGGGATGTTTTTGGGGGAAGCGCTGGAAAGGCCCCGGTACATGGGAAAGGAACTGATCAAGGGATAGAAGTAACGACGGGCAAAAATCCCCTGTTGGCGCAATGATTGGTAGAGTTTCTCACGGGAGAGGCGGTAGTTATTCCCGACCAAAATGGGGAAATAAGCGTAATTGTAAGATGCTTCCCCGACCGGCGGAGGACAGGTAATCCCCTCTATCCGGGAAATTATTTTTCGATATCGTGCGTCTATTTGTTTCCGTTGGTGAACGGCTTTAACAAAATGTTGAAGCTGTAAAAGACCAAACGCGGCTTGGACTTCATTCATCTTGCCGTTGATGCCCACGTTAGTCACCGTTACTTCGTCCACATAACCGAAATTTTTCAAGCGATCGATATAAGCCTTGGTTTTCGCGTCCGGACTGACGATGGCTCCGCCCTCAAAGGTATTGAAAACCTTGGTGGCATGGAAACTCAAAACCGAAAGGTCGCCGAATCGTACCAGACTTTTGCCCTTATGGCTAACGCCGAAGGCGTGGGCGGCGTCATAAATGATTTTGATCTTATATTTTTTTCCGATTTTCTCGAAACGCTCCACGTCGCAAGGACGGCCGTAGCAATGGACCGGTAAAATGGCGCTAGTGCGGGAAGTGATGGCGGCCTCAGCCTTGTCTGGATCGAGATTGAAGGTGGTGGGATCGATGTCGGCGAAAACAGGCTTAAGGTTATTCCAACTTAACGCGTGGGTAGTTGCCACGAAGGAGTAGGGTGTCGTGATGACTTCTCCCTTTATTCCAAGAGCCTGTAAGGCCGTGACCAGGGCGATGGTGCCGTTGGCAAAAAGGGAGACGTGTTTTACCCCGAGAAAGGACGCCAGTTCCGCCTCCAATTGCTGGTGATAGGGCCCATTATTAGTCAACCACTGGTTGTCCCAGATTTTACGGAGATAGGGAATGAACTCGTCCAAGGGAGGCATTTGGGGCCTGGTGACGGGAATGATTTTGGGATTCATTTCCGGCTGGAGCTTGAGGTTGATTTTGGCTTTTTTTCGTTTAAGGGTCACTGGGTCCAGTTTCTCAAATTAAGGTTTGTCCTTCGCTCAATCAATTTACCCTTTTCCAGCCATTCCATAAATCAATCCTTTGGAAAGCTTCGCCCAAGGCGGGTAAAAAGGGGCTGCTGAAATGCTAGGATTTTTTAACCCTAATCCTTAATTTGGGGGATGAAGGAGCCGCCATTTCCTTGCGGCCCGCGATAAACCAGGGGTTGAGGAGGTTTTCCTTGTTGTAGCGCAAGGGGGTTTGCGTTTCGCTGTCCGCTACGATTCCACCGGCGTTTTCCACGATGGCTTGGCCCGCGGCCGTGTCCCACTCCATCGTCGGGGCGAACCTGGGATAAAGATGGGCCTTGCCTTCCGCCACCAGGCATAATTTCAAGGAACTTCCGGCGGATACCAGTTCAATGTCAAATTTCTTGCCTAAGAGGGCGACATAATCCTTGGTCTCGGGGGACATATGGGACCGGCTGGCGACCAC
The DNA here is from genome assembly GCA_964624625.1 of uncultured bacterium. GTDB lineage: Bacteria > Oederibacteriota > Muellerivitia > Muellerivitales > Muellerivitaceae > PALSA-1180. The sequence continues at coordinate 739 of CAZUXW010000032.1, read as the reverse complement.
CTTTAAAGTTCCCCCGGCCGAGGGGGCATCCTTGGCCGTTAATTTTTTGGAAAAGGAAAGAAGTTGTCCCAAGGTTCCTTGGGGTGAAATAATATTTTCCGCCTTGAAGGCTCCCAGCCCTTCCGCGGCGGCATAGAGCGTTTTTGAAACAGGCACGTAAACAACCCCCAGGACGGGCCGGTTGACGTGGATGAGCGTGATATTGACGGTGAACTCGCCGTTCTTTTTCAGGAATTCCTTGGTGCCGTCTAGCGGATCCACCATCCAGAAATATTCCCAATCCTTTCTTTCTTGGTAGGGGATGTTCCGCCCCTCCTCGCTCAAGACTGGAAAGGAATGGTCCGCGTCTTGGGAAAGGATACCGTTGATGATGTGATGGGCTTTTTTGTCCGCTAAGGTCAGGGGGTCGTTTTCGCCTTTGTACTCGACCTTGAAATCGGTCTCGTAGACGTCGCGGATGGCTTTCCCGGCTTTGAGGGAAGCCCCCACGGCCAGCCATAAGAGTTTTTCGTAATGATCCCTGGCGGATCCGGCTGGGATGTTCCAGTTGGCGGGTGATCGCTGCGATGTTTTGTTTCCTGTTTCTTTTTTGAGGGATTCTTTCTTTTCGGTCTTTTGCTTCAGGCGCAGGGCCTGGCCGCTGACCTTTTTATGCGCGATGGGGGTGATCCGATTCACGTCCAGGGAGGGCTGTCCGACGCCCAAGGTCTTGGCACGGTTGAGGGCCCAGCCCATAAAC
>CAZUXW010000031.1:24111-32173 GCA_964624625.1 uncultured bacterium | reverse complement strand
GACAGGTCATCCACGAACAGGATGAATTTTTCCCGGCGGTTCCTCAAGACCCGCAAGATTTGGTGAAATTCCATCAGGTCCCTTGGCGTGACTTCCACCAGCCTTAAGCCCCGGTCCTGGTAGTGGTTGAGAAGGGCCTTCACCGTCGAGGATTTTCCCGTCCCCCTTTCCCCATAAATCAGGACGTTGTTGGCGCCCTTGCCCGCCACAAATCCCTCGATGTTATCCAAAAGGGCCCGCCTGGCTTCGTCATATCCCACCAAATTTTCCAGGCGGATAGGATCGACCGCCTCGATGGGAACCAGCCCGTTTTTTCCTTTCGGGGAAACTTCCCAGCGGAAGGCCCGGGAACGGCCGAACAGCCCTAAACCGTTCCGGTAAAAATAATCGGCGACCAGCCCCGGAATTTCCTTGGGAGGGGAGGAGAGAATCAGGGTCTTGATCCTCCTCCTCTCTTCCATCCAAACCGGCAGGGGCATTTCCACTTCCAGTCCCTTGATTTCGTCAAAACTCAACCGGGGATGGCCGTGTTTCTTCAACAAGCGATCCAATTTGCCGTTCCAATCCACGGCCAGAACGTGGTCTTTAAAATCCGCCAATTCGGCGGAATATTCCCTAGCCAGGGACGGGGTGATCCCCTTCCATCCCGCCTTCTCGGCTTTTCGGTGAAATAGATTGGGGTCGTCGAGCAATTTTTCCAAAAAATAATCCTGCAGGCCGCTGCCGACCTGGGGATGGGTGGTAAACTCCTGGCTTTCCAGGATGCCGCGCCAAAATTTCCGGAAAAGGCCCAATCCTTCCTTCTGCCCGCTTTTTTTCTCGAAGTCGACCCGCGCCAGTTCATCCCATCTTTCCCCGGTTTTTCCGCCGAAGATTTCCCTTAAAATCGAAAAACGGGACGAAGGATAGGGTTCGTTCTGGGTTGGGGTGTTTGGGTTTGGGGGTTTCATATCGTCTCCCGGAAAGTTGAAGGTTATTTTACTTCTTTTTATGCCCTCCTTACCTGTTTTTAAGGGCCGGGGATTCCTAAAATAGGGGTGAAAGAAGGGCCCATGACGTCCGCCTTAACCCTAGAACAACTGTTGAACCAGCGCTCCGCCCCTGGCCTGCTTTATGAAAAACTTGAGGGACAAAGGGTCCAATGCCACGCCTGCGCCCACCGGTGCCGGATCCCCGAGGGGAAAAAAGGCGTTTGTAAGGTCCGCTACAATGAAAAGGGGACACTTCGAGTCCCAGGCCGGTATGTAGGAGCCCTCCAAGACGACCCCATTGAAAAGAAACCTTTCTTCCACGCCCTGCCGGGGGCCAGGGCCCTCTCCTTCGGCATGCTGGGCTGCGACTACCACTGCGATTACTGCCAAAACTGGATCACCAGCCAAGCCCTCCGGGATCCCGCCTCGGAGGATTCGGGGGCCAGGCCCCGGGACATTTCGGCGGGGGAATTGGTGGCCTTGGCCCTGGATCGGAAATGCCAGGTTGTGACTTCCACCTATAACGAACCCCTCATCACCAGCGAGTGGGCCGTCGAGGTTTTCAAGCCGGCCAGGGCAAAAGGCCTTCTCACTTCCTATGTTTCCAACGGCAACGCCACCAAGGAAGTGCTGGAATTCATCAGGCCCTGGGTGGACTTGTATAAAGTGGATTTAAAAACTTTCAATGACCGGACCTACCGCAAGAATATGGGCGGCACCTTGGCCCCCGTCCTGGAAACCATCGAGCGCCTCAAGGCCATGGGTTTCTGGCTGGAGATCGTGACCCTGATCGTTCCCGGCTTGAACGACAGCGAGCAGGAGCTTGGGGAGATGGCCAAGTTCATCGCCTCCATTTCCAAGGATATTCCCTGGCACGTTACCGCCTTTCACCCGGACTATAAAATGGCGGACCGCCTCTGGACGGACCCGCAAAAGCTGAACGTCAGCTACCAAATCGGCAAGGCCGCCGGCCTGCGCTATGTTTATTCGGGCAACCGCCCGGGAGAGGTCGGACCCACGGAAAACACGGACTGCCCCTCCTGCGGAGAACTTTTGATTGAGAGGGTGGGATTCCAGGTGATCCAAAATAATCTGGGGCCGCGGGGCCTTTGCCCCAAATGCTCCACCGCCATCCCGGGCGTTTGGTCCGTCCCCAACCGGGACCCCAACCCTATCAAAACCATCGAACTAACTCCCCTGGCGGAAAAAGCCATAAAGGCAACCTCGGCCGCGAATTAACGCGAATTGTCGCCATTGAGAAATAAGTTTATCTATTTGTAACCCAGGCAATTACTTCCTAACCGTCTCCTTCCGATTATTTTTATAAAAATTTGAGGGGATTTGCGCTAATCTGCCCCGCGTATATCTTTTGAAATAGCGTAAAGAGCCGCGGGACCATCCCATTTTGGCCATATTTATTTAAAATAATGGAAATGGGATGCGGCTAAATTCTTTTAAGGGGTTTTCGTGTTCATCACCTTTGTCGAGGATTCGCCCGCTTCCAAAAAAATACCATGGGCCAATACGTTGCTAATGTTCTTGAACGTCTTCATTTGTTGGCAGACCGTGGGGCGCCCCGATTTCATGGAGATCCTCAATCAATACGGTTTCATTCCCGCGGCCCCCTTCCGCCACTACGGCCTTGGCATCCTGACCGCGCCCTTCCTGCACAGCAGTTGGACCCAATTGGTGGCGAACATGACCTTTCTATTCATGTTCGGCAAGGGCGTGGAGGAGAGGGTGGGCCGGTCCCGCTATCTCACCGCATATTTCCTTTGTTGTCTCGCCGGCGAGGCGGCCCAGTGGTTTTTCCACCCTTTCGGAACCCTGGCCCTCATCGGGGCGTCCCGGGCCGTCACGGGGCTGGGCGTCATGTACCTCTTTTATTTTCCCTGGGGGAAGATGAAATGGATATTCTCATTCTTCGGTGTGCCCCTTTTGGAACTCCCCTCCCGAACCGCCTATGTGATGGTCCTCTGGGGCGGCGTCCAGGCGGCGCTGGCCTTTTTACCCTGGGCCAAACTGGCCTCCTCGATGAGGATTCTTACCAAATTCAGCGGAAGCATCTTCACCGTCAATCCCACGGCGGGGATCGCCTGGTCCGCGCACCTGGGGGCGCTTCTGATGGGCGTGGTTCTTTTTTTCCTCATGCCGGAAAAAAAGAAAAGTAAATAACCCATGATCTTTTTTCTTCCCGTGGAGGAGGGCGCCAAGCCGAAAAAATTCCCGCTGGTCAATTTCCTGTTGATCGTCCTGAACGTCTATGTCTTCTTCAAAACCGCCTTCAGCCCGAATTACGAGCAAATCATCCTCCGCCATGGGTTCATCCCCGCCCATCCCCATTTACGGGACGTGGCGACTTCCATGTTCCTGCACGGGGGCTTCGCGCACCTGATCGGCAATATGTATTTTCTTTACGTATTCGGGGATAACGTGGAAAACCGCCTGGGGAAATTAACTTATCTCTTCACTTATTTTATTTGCGGTTTCGGGGCCTGCACCCTGCAATACCTGGCCGATCCCCTTTCGCCCCTGCCCATGATCGGCGCTTCCGGCGCCATCTCAGGCGTCTGCGCCCTTTACATGATCCTGTTTCCCTGGCAAAAAATGAGGCTCCAGTTTTTCTTACTCATATTTCCCATTTTTTCCATCCCAGCCCGGGCCTTCCTGGTGGTGGGCTTTTGGTTTTTCGAGCAATATTGGATGGCGGCCTCCACCCTCGCCTCCTCGGGCGGCGTGGCTTTCTGGGCCCATGTGGGAGGCTTCTTGACGGGAATCCTGATGCTGCCTTTTATTTATTCCGGAAAGAAAAAAACAACTTAACGGTTATTTTTCCGAAAAGAATTTTTCCAATTGCTCCGCCGAAGCGGGGGGAAAGCCGGCGGTTTTCAGGTTTTCCGCCACGTGCTCCTTGCGCTTCATTCCCACTAAAGCCGCGGTCACGCCGGGCGTAGAGCGGACAAACTGAAGGGCCCTTTGGGCGTCGGTTTGAAATCCCGGCAGCGCCTCCGCCACAAAAGGCGGCAAATTCCGGGAGAGTCTGGCCTGGAGAATGGACGCGCTGGTAAAAACGGCGATACCGTTGGCCTTGGCCGCTTCCAAAATTGAGACGGTTTGGGATCCGATGACCTGGTTGGAAAGACCCACCGCCTCCCCCATCCCCAGGTTAAAGGGCAGCTGTATGGCTTTGAAATGGTGGGAAGCCCCCCCGGCCCTCTCGGCGGTTTTTAAGACATCCTGGAAGGATAAATATTCTTGGGAGCCGGAGGGAACACGGTAGCCGTTCCAAGTGGCCGTTCCGTAGGCCTTGATTTTTCCCTCCGCCGCTAGTTTTTCCAATTCACCAAAGGCCTTTTCCAAACGAAACAAAAACTCATCCCGGGCCACCTCATCCAGCTGGGTTTCCGGGTTATGGACGTGGTAAAGGTCGATCGAATCCACACCCATATTTCGAAGGGACCTTTCCACTTGGTTCCTCAGGTAGGAAGGCGTCATGCAATGGCATCCCGCGATGATGTCCCCGGGACCGCAGATTCCCGGGTTGAAATATTCGTCCTGAAAATATTTTTGGGGATTGGCCGGCTGGTTCCCGTCAAAGGGGATGAAGCCGCCTTTGGTGCAGATCACGACTTCTTCCCGGCTGATTTTTCCTTGGCCGACGAGCGCCTTCAAGGCCGCGCCGATATTCCTTTCGCTGCGCATACAGCGGTAATTGATGGCGGAATCAATGAGGTTGCAGCCAGACAGGAGCGCTGTTTGGATGGCTTCTATATAGAGGGCGTCATCTTGCTCGTTTTGACCGCCTAAGTAAGTTCCCAGCCCGATGGATGAGACTTTTAACCCCATAAAATCCCGAAAATGCCCGGCCTTTTCCAATTCAGGGAATTTGGCCGAATATTGTCGGGTGCCGTTTTCCGTAGCACATAAAGCTTTCATGATTTCCCCCCTAAAATGGATGAACGCAAATTATCCCAACCGTAGGAAACCAGCCGGATTTCCTCTCCCGCCACCTCAAGTTTCTTGACCCCCGGCTCCCAATGGCCGGCCATGGCCTCGTAAAATTTCCGGTAAGGGCTCTTTTCCATGACCCAGACGACCATGGAATTCATTCCCGATTGGACCAGATTCTCCGCCGCGGCTTTGAACAGCTTTCGCCCGATGCCCCGGCCTTGAAATTCCTTGAGCAGGTAAATGGCATAGAGCTCCCCGATGCCGCTATCCGGGCGGCTTCGTTCCTTGCCGCCGTCGCAAAAGCCAACCAAACGCCCCTCGGGGCCTTCGGCCACATGGAGAAAGTAGGAGAAACTATTGGGTTGGAGGCTGTCGGCGAATATGTGGACCGCCGCCTCCCGGCTCATCCCCTTCACGAAAAGATCGGGGACCAGCCCTTCGTAGGTGGTTTTCCAGGACTTGGCGTAAACCTGGGAAATTTCAGGGACATCGTTGATGGTTCCCGGCCTAATCCGCAAGGACGGCTCCCTTACCCGAGGAATAAAAAACAACCCGCCTATCATAGGCGGACTGGCTGTCGAAGAAAACAGTCTTGGGGGGGTAATTAAGACAAGGTTACTTGGGAAATGACATAGGCATGGTTTAAAACCCGGCGGATTGGGTGGTAGAGCCGATGGCGGTGTGGATATTTTCTAAAGTGGTCGTGGTGGAGTAGCTGGTTTCCGAGCCGCCCGGGTAGGCATTGCGACACCGCTATCGAGAACCATGATGGACGAATTAACGTCCATCAGCGCGGGATAGGTGCGGAAATTACTTCGCGAAGTGGGGGAATTTTAATAAACATCCAACCTATCCTTGTTCCCCTCTTAGGTCCATCTGGCTTGGTCACGGCGCTATTGGCATCGGTCCGGACCGTGATATCCTCCCGCGTGGTGGCGGAACCGGACTCGGTCCCGCCCATGGAGTTTATGGAAAGATAGCAGACCTTGTGAGTCTCATAAAAAAATGTTTTTTTATTCCTCAGGGCGAAAACCAGACATCATGGGTAACCCCTGAGGTATATCCGCCCAGGATCCATAGGTGGTTGTTAAAGACCGCGCTCGCCTGGTCTATCCTCGCGGTGAACGCCGCCCCCGAGGTGGCTTCGATCCAAACATTGCCGTCAGTGGAATACCAAACGTCGTTCTTATTTCCTCCGCTGAAGGGCCGTCCCCCGATGACCCACATGGCGCCGTTGTAGACCTCGGCGGAAAAGAAGGCCCTTGCTGCGAACTCAGTCGATCCTGTTACCCGCGTCCAATGCGCCCCGTCCGTGGAATTCCAAACGTCGCCGTAAAAAGACCCGTTATAACCCCCCATCACCCAAATGGCATTGTTGAAGGTGACCGCTGCGAAATAGTTCCGCGGACCAAAATCCGCGCTGGCCGTGACGAGGGTCCAACTGATGCCGTCGGAGGAGGACCAAACGTCGTTCTTGTAGGCTCCATCGTACCCCCCGATCACCCAGATCTTGTTGTTGTAAACCACGCTGGAATGCCCGTACCGCCCAGAGAAAGTAGCCCCGCCGCTGGCCGATTGGGTCCAGATGATGCCGTCGGATGAGGACCAGGTGTCGTTGAGATTGATTGACCCTAACCCTCCCATCACATACATCTTGCCGTTGAAAACCACGCAGGAATGTTCGGTCCGCTCGGGGAAGGTGACTCCCATGGAACCTCCGGCGGTTTGGGTCCAATTAACGCCGTCGGCGGATGACCAGACCTCGTTGGTGGGAACGGAGGTGGAACCGCCAGTAATCCATAACTTGTTGTTATAAACTACCGCTTTTTCTCCCTCGCGCGCCGTCCAATCAGCCGCCGAAGTGGCTTCGTACCAGTTGGCCCCGAGGGAGGAGTTCCAGGTGGGCACGGGGGTTGGGTAATAATAATTGGTATTGTTGGTAATAGGAGCGGTGGCCGCCTTATCCCCGCAGCCTTGGGACAAGAATGATCCGCATAGGAGTAAAAAAATAAAAATACCAAAACAGGCGAAGACCTCTCCTCGGAACATTTTCACACCGTCCTCCTTGGAAAATAATGGAGCGATTATGAAAAGTTTGGCGAACGGCGAATAGACCCCTTTTAGTGTAATTTTCGGTAACGTTACTTCGGCAGGAAGTTAAACGAAATCAATGCCGGGTTTTGGTGCTTCGAGGCCGGATCTCTTCGGGATGGTTACGGAGATAATCCAAGAGGTAACGGCGTCTTTGCCGGTTGCGGCCGATATCTTTTTTTTCCTTGACGGAACTGGATACCAGGAGATCGGGATCCGCTTTTTTCACCTTGTGATAAACCGATTGCCATCTTTTTTTGACGGTCCAATGGGACAATCCCAGGGTCCTGGCCAACTCCTCGTCCGTCTTTCCCAAGAGGGCCAGGTTCAGCATTTCCTGTTCGGCGGGAGCCAAGTGGAACCGTTCCGGCAGGATTTTGGATTGAAAGATGGAGGCGGCGGTTCCCGCTTGGGCCAGGGCCTCTTCGGGACGGAACCCCGTCAGATAAGGCCAATCCTTTTTCGTCACGTCCGCCAGCTCGGCCTTCCATTTCTTTTCCCCATAACCGTGTCTCAGGACGCTTCCCGCCCTCAGGACGAAATCCCTCAAATAGGCCCCATGGACCTCCTGGAAGTATTCCTTAACGTTATAACCGGCGTGCTGTTCGATAAACCTTTCCGTCTGCTTCAACTGAACCTTGGGCATGTCCTCCGGCGCAATTTTTTTTCGTCCCAGCCATAGTGGAGCACCAGCAGGTTGAGTCCGGCGCCGCTGTTCGCAGCGGCCACTTCTTTTTTAACGAGAAAAGGCCTGTTGCCTTTCTCCCAATCCTCCAGGAAAGCCCGCGAAATCAGGGGAAGGCCCTTCCGGGCCCGGGCCGCGAATGCGTCGTTGACGAACACCGACATGCCAAATCCGACCAGGCGCTGCCGGGGCGGCAGTCGCCGGTCCTCAATGGCAACCGTGATCCACGAATCGGAGGAGACTAATTCCCGCCAAAGGGCCAACAGCCTTTTTCTCCGGGCCGTGTCGTAGGCGAATGCTTCCCGCAGGTTGGAGGCGCAGTATTCCAGGTCCTCTAATCCGATGGATCGGTGGGTAAAGGCCA
>CAZUXW010000031.1:20921-24011 GCA_964624625.1 uncultured bacterium | reverse complement strand
CCTCCACCGTTATCTTTTTCCAGTCCAGCAGATAGGCCACCATGAGTTGATAGCGGAGGTACAACCCCGATTGGGAGGGGTTGAGGGCCTCGTCATTTTTCTTGAAAAGGTCCAAATTCTTTTGGAAATCAAATTGTCCTCCCTTACCCACATAATCGGCGTAGCCCTCTTTTTTCCAGGCCGAAAGCCTCCACCCGGCGAGGGGACCCAGGAACCGGCTGGTCAAGTTATGGGTCATTTCATGGGCGATAAAATAGGATAGAGGGCGGTCCGGACCGGAAGGCGTCACCCCATCCCCCCTGAAAAGGATGTTTCGGGCGATATCGGATTTACGCAAAAAAACATTCCAAGGGCAGAAGCCATAGGCCAAACCCCCGCCGTTGGCGTTTCGATTGGCCAACCACTTGTACCGCCAGGATTGGTTGCAGATAAAAACATTCTGCCGCCCCAGGAGTCCGCGGAGCGGGCTTTTGTCCAGCCTTCCTTGGGCCTCCCGCAGAACTTCCCCGGCGGATTGGGGAATTGGATCGTCGCAATAAAGGGTAAGGTTCCCTGCGGGGAATTTATAGGCGAAGAGGGGCTGGGGAAAACAAAGGAGGAACAAATAACCCGCCGCCAGGACGGGGAGGCTCCAACCCGTCCACCGGAGCGCCATTTTAATTTTAAAATTCATCGAAACCCTCGGCGGATTGGCTCGGACTACCTGCTCTTGCCTGTTTTGGGCTTCTTGCCCTGAAAACCCAGTCCGTCATCCACGATGATTCCCTTTTCCATCCATTCATAAACGCCGTCCATGGCCTTGGCGGCCACTTCGCTGTCCTTCACGTCCGTGTTCCAGCAGACTCCGCAGAAGTGCTGGTAAATCCGGATCCGGGACTGGCGGCAGAAGGTATCGGCCAGTTCGCGGGAGCATTGGAAATCGGGATTTCCCTTTTCCACCATCACCGCCTTGGAACAGGCAGCCGACATGGCGAAAAGCTCCGTGCCGACCTCCACCAGCCGGCCCAGGATCATTTGGCGGCGGTCCAGCTTGGGTCCGAACTTGATCATTTGGTGGAAAAGGGTCCTGGCCAATTTCCGGGAGGTCCGCTCCACGAAGCGCATATGCTTGCCCAGGGTGCCGTAGTCCGAGAAGCGGGGCCAGAGGCTTAACGGCATCCAGAGGCGCGCATACCAAAAAGGATAGAAGAGGGCCGATTGAACGAGGGCCTTCAGCTTTTGCCCCAAGGGCGCCTTCGGGTTTAATAAGTCCCCCGCCAACCGCATATGCTTGTCGAGCGCTTCTCTCGCGATGAAAAGGTGCTGGATCTCGGTCGTTCCCTCGATGATGCGGTTGATGCGGGAATCCCTCATCATGCGCTCCACCGCGTAGCCCTTCTCGCCCCGCTTGCGCAGGGAGGGCCCCGTCTCGTAACCCCGGCCGCCGCGCAATTGCATCAAGTCGTCGGCGATTTTCCAGGAAGCCTCGCTGCAGAAAAGCTTGGCCATGGCGGCTTCCAGGCGGATGTCGGCGCCGCCCCGGTCCACGAGCGCGGAAGTGTAATAGGTCATGGCTTCCTGGGCGTAGGTCGAGGCCGCCATGTTGGAAATCTTCACCGCTCCCGGCTCGTGCTTGCCGATGGGCTGGCCCCACTGCACCCTTTCCTTGCCCCATTTGCGGGCGATCTGGAGGGCCTGTTTGGACATGCCGGCGGAAGCGGCCGGCAGGGTCAGGCGCCCGGTATTCAGGGTGATGAGGGCCAGCTTCAGCCCTTGTCCCTCGCCCCAAAGGATATTCTCCGAGGGAACTTTCACGTTGTTGAAGTTAATCACGCCGTTTTGGATCGCGCGGATCCCCATGAAATCGCAGCGGCTGGCGTACTCGATGCCTTTCGTTCCCTTGTCCACGATGAAGGCGGTGATTTGTTTTTTCTCCTTGCCGTTCACCATCTTGGAAGGGGTCCGGGCCATGACCGCCATCACATCGGCCACTAACCCGTTTGTGCACCAAAGTTTCTTGCCGTTGATCACCCAGCTTTTTCCGTCCGCGGAGGGTTCGGCGGTCGTGGTCATTTGGGCGGGATCGCTGCCGACGCCAGGCTCGGTCAGGGCGAAGGCCGAGATGGCTCCCTTGGCGAACATGGGGAAATATTTTTTCTTTTGGGCCTCGTTGCCGAAAAGCTTGAGGGGTTGGGGCACGCCGATGGATTGGTGGGCGGAAAGCCAAACCGCGGTGGAACCGCAGTAGGAAGCCACCAGGGCCACCGCGCGGTTGTAGTTGATTTGGGAGAGGCCCAAGCCGCCGTACTCCTTGGGAATTTTCATTCCCCAGCAGCCCAGCTTCGCCAGTCCGTCGATGACTTTTTGGGGAAGGTCGCAGGTCCGGTCCACCTCGTCGGGATCCAGGTTTTCCTTGAGAAAGACTTCCAACCGGCCCATGAACTCGTCGCCGACGGCCTTGTCCTCGGGGGATTGCAGCGGGTAGGGGGAAATGAGGTCCGTCCGGAAATGGCCCATGAAAAGTTGGGCCACGAAGCTGGGCTGGGTCCATTCGGTTTCCCTGGCCCCCTCCGCCACTTCCAGGGATGCCTTCTCATTCTCACTCAAGTGTTTCGCGGTATCGGTTACGCCCATGGAAAACCTTTCAATACATATTTCACCACCAAGACACTAAGGCACCAAGAAACCAACGGAATACTTAACCATATTTTATCGATCTCTATGGACTTTATATAGATACAAGATTCTTAAATATAAGCATCAGCATAGTAAACCAGTTAAACCCCTAAATAATTTCCCTAAAAAAGCCGTTCTTGGTGTCTTGGAGTCTTGGTGGTGGATTTAGGTGTTCCCAATTCTAATATTGGGGGATAAAATGCCTCCATGAATCCATTCGCCAAACCCGAAGAAGCCATGCCCTACGATTACACCGAGTTTCCCAAGGCTGAAGTCACGGAAGTCGCTTCCCTGATTCCCGCGGATGCGGTGGGTTCCTTTATCGATTTTGAGACAGCCCAAAAGGCCCCCGCCGAGGAAACCCAAACCGTGGTCCAAGACGCCATTTTCCAGGATTTCAAGCAAGTCATCGAGACCGCCGTTTCCCAAGCCTAA
>CAZUXW010000031.1:0-20821 GCA_964624625.1 uncultured bacterium | reverse complement strand
CGCCATTTTCCAGGATTTCAAGCAAGTCATCGAGACCGCCGTTTCCCAAGCCTAAAAACGTCACCAGACCCGCCGCAAATTTTCGCTAATAAAAACCATTTAACTTAATCCTTTTAAAATATCCGTGGCCGATCCCTGCTTGGTTTTGCTTTGGTTTATTCCCTCCCTGTCGATAAGATAAAGTCCTCTCAAAACCCATATTCAAGGAGTCTCGCTTGAAAACTCGAATCCTTTTTTCACTGTTCATTCTTTTCGTTGGCGCGGCCCAGGTCGAGGCAAAACTGAAGCTCCCCGCGGTTATCAGCGACCATATGGTCCTGCAGGAAAAAACGCCTCTTTCAATTTGGGGTTGGGCGGACGCGGGACAAACGGTCACCGTCTCCCTGGCCGGAAAAACCGGCTCGACTGCCGCTGATGCGGACGGCAAATGGAAAGCTTCCCTTCCCGCCTTGAAAGCGGGCGGGCCCTATGAGCTGGTCATCGCAGCGGATGAGGCCGTCACCCTGCAGGATGTCCTGGTCGGCGAGGTCTGGATCGGGTCCGGGCAAAGCAACATGGAATTCGCGCTCAAGGCCACCCACGACGCGGACAAGGAAATTCCTTCCGCCAATTATCCCAAAATGCGCCTCTTCACCGTGGAGCGCGCGGCCGCCTCAAGCCCCAAGGAAGACCTAACCGGATCCTGGAAAGTCTGCTCCCCCAACACGGCCGGGGATTTTTCGGCGGTGGCTTATCACTTTGGAAAGGGAATTCACCAGGCTCTTAAAATTCCCATTGGACTTATCGCCAGCGATTGGGGCGGGACGCCGGGCGAGGACTGGGTGCCGCGCGGGGCCTTGGACCAGCATCCCGCCTTCGCCACGCTATTGGCCCAATGGGACAAGGATCCCTCCCAGACGACTGTTTGGACGAAGGGATATGAATTTGAATGCGACCTGTCGGATATCCATTTCATCCCCAAGGATGGCAAGGGAAAAACCCTCACCGTCCAAGTGGATAAGGGGCAAAAGGGATTCGGCGGGAACTGGACCGTCGCCGTTAAGCCAGGCGCCAGCCAAGCGGCTTACGCGGTTTCCGGGAAGGCTTTTTCGGGATCCGGCTCAGCTGGCGTCTTCAGCGGCATCATGGAAGGCGGGGCTTGGGGCGGCATGAACACGCCCCTCGACAACAACCAGCCGGTGGACTTGAGCAATTATGAGACGGTCGAGTTTTACGCCAAGGGCAAGGGCAAGTTCAACATGACCCTGGGCCAGGCCTCCATCAGCGACTACGATTATTACAACGCCGGCACTTTCGACTTATCCCCCGAATGGCACCGCTACAGCTACTCCATCGCGGCCTTCAAGCAGGGCGGCTGGGGAGCGCCGAAAACCTTCACGCAAAACCAAATCACTTCCATGTCGTTCAATGTCCAGCCGCCCTTCTGGCCGGAAATCCCCTCCATCGTCTATAACGCCATGATCGCGCCCCTCACCTCTTATAAAATCGGCGGCGTCCTTTGGTACCAGGGCGAATCCAACGCAGGCCGGGCCTCCCAGTACCACGAACTCCTTTCCACCTTGATCACCAGCTGGCGCGACGCCTGGGGAGAAAAGTTTCCCTTTTTGATCATCCAATTGCCAAATTACATGCAGGTCAAGACGGACCCCAGCGACAGCGACTGGGCCAAGTTGCGCGAGGCCCAGCTCCAAACGCTGGATGTTCCCAATACCGGTTTGGTGACCACGATTGATTTGGGGGACGCCAACAATATCCATCCCAAGAATAAGACCGATGTCGGTAAAAGGGCGGCCTTGGCGGGCTTAAGCCTGGCTTATCAAAAGAAGATCGTCGGTTCCGGCCCCCTGTTCGCCTCCGCCTCGGTGAAGAACGGCAAAATGACTGTGAAATTTAAAAACGCTGTCGGCCTCAAGACCAGCGATGGAGGACCCATCAAGGGTTTCGCCTTGGCCAACGCGGACCGCGTTTTCCATTGGGCCGACGCCAAAATCGCGAAGGGCGGCCTGGTCATCGTCACTTCGCCGGATGTGAAGACCCCCGTTGAAGTGCGCTACGCCTGGGCGGACAATCCCGTCTGTAATTTGATTAACAAAGCGGGCCTTCCCGCCTCGCCTTTCCGTTTCAGCACCGAACCCATCAAGGAAACCCCGGTCCAGCCCGTGGCCAAGGGAAAAACCCTGACGGATACCGCTGGAAAATTTCTGGTGGATGATTTCGAGTCGGGCAAGACCCAAAGCCACTTGGGCGGCCCCTGGCAAGTGCAGATGGATAATGGCGGCTTGGGAACGTTGATTAAGAACAAGGATGAGTTCATCGTGAAGGGTGGAGCCAACGGTTCCAAGGGCAGCGCCAGGATCTACGGCCATTTTGGTAAATTGATCGCTCCCTGGCCCTATGCTTCTATATATACAGCCCAGGCCCAAGAAGAGCCCATGGATTTAAGCGACTACAAGGCCATTGAGTTTTGGGCCAAGGGCGACGGGAAGAATTACGAGGTCCAGCTTTTCCTGACACAGATTACCGACTACGCCCATTACCGCCTAAGCTTCCAAGCCCCCAAGACTTGGACGAAAGTGCGCTTAGTTCTAAGCGACTTCAAACAACCCGACTGGGGCGGCAAGGTTCCCCAGGACTTCAGCTCCATCAAGGAGATCCTCTTCGCCCCCCAAGGCATGAACGATGAGGATTTTGACCTCTCGATTGATGACGTGACCTTGGTGAAGTAAAGTTTGTGGTGATGTTATCGAACCATTCGAGTTCAATGTTGGGAGACAGTCTTGTTTCAATTACCTTTTTATACGGTTTTTGGGCGGGTCTTTTAAAATAAAGTTTTGATGGAGGATATAGTCCAATCCAAAGCTAATATATTTCTATCTTGGTTTTTATTATTTCTTTTAATCACTTTAATTGAGACGCCCTATCTCAAAATCCCCTATTCAGCAAACGAGGGTATGTTTACCCATGTGGCCCAGGAGATGCGATACGGCTCAAAGCTTTATCAGGATGTTTGGGATCATAAGCCACCACTGTTGTTCCTTCCATTTGTAATTATCCAAGATATATTTGGAACAGCAGAGTTGCCCATCCGTCTTTTCGCAGTTTTCCTACACTTCCTCGATACTTTGATCCTGTTTAGCTTGGTTCAGAGATTCGACCTTGGCTATAAAACGGCTTGGTTCACAATTTGTTCCTATGTATGCCTTCTTTTTCCACCCTATTTCCAAACATGGACTCCACAAGCGGAACTCCTGATGCAGCCGTTTTTGTTGGGTTCGTTTTTACTCGCCTATTCAGGAGGAGTGGCTGCGTGGATTGGGGCTGGCATCCTATGGGCATTGGCTTTTTTCATAAAGCCAACGGCGTTGTTTTTTATTCCGTTGTTTTTGTTCTTAATAGGCAGGGAAAAATTAAAACCAGCCCTTTTTTTCATACTAGGAGCGGACTCGATCGCCCTGACGGTCGTGGCACCGTTCATATTGGATGGGCGTTTACCCCTTTTTGGCCAAGCCCTTTGGGCGGCCAATCAAAGCTACGTTTCGGAAGGTTGGCATTATTTTCTAGACCACCCATTCTATGAACTACATGTTTTATCGTGGCATGGAACAATTGCCTTGGCTTATGGCATTCCATTGATCTTAAGTCTTTTTTTTGTTTTAAAACAGGCTTGGGGGAAAAATCAAAAATTTAACAGGGAATATGTCTTCGTGACTACATGGCTCCTGTTGGCCATACTTTCGTGTTTTATAAGCGGGTATTTTCACCCTTATTATTATTTTATGGTCATTCCACCCCTGGCCATCGTATTTGGTTCGTTTTTGGAAAGTTCTCGAAAAATCAAAAAGGGCTTGGCTGTTTCCGTTTCAATCATTAGCGTATTTTTCCTCTTGTTGCCTTGGTTGCGAGTTTGTAAGGAGGGCGTATCTGGAATAAAAAATTCAGAATACTTTCAGGATCGTTCAAATGAGGCAAAAGAGATAGGCCTTTATCTTTGCGAAAAGGCTCTTCCCGAAAACCGACTAATGGTGTGGGCTTCGGAGGCGCAGATATACACCTACTCGGGATTGAAAATGGCTGTGGTCAAGTCGGCACTAGGGACAAATTCTTTAGCCACACCGGAACTATGGAATGGGCTGAAAGATATTTTTATTAAAATTCCACCCGACTACGTAGTGATATCACGTTTCGACCAGCTTCCAATACCACCATCATGGCTTTCAGAGGAAATCGAAAATAATTACACGAAGGAACGGCGCTGGGATCATTATGACTTGTTCGTCAGATTAATGCCAAAATATCAACACTAATGGCTTCGGGTTTAACGATAAGTCTTTTGTCCTAAAAATAACGGGTCAAAGATTACTTGGCCCACAGGTAATTTGATAAACTTTATTCATATATATTTTCCAAGGTTCATTCTCATGAAAAAAATATTTATATTTATGAATTGTTTTTTTCTTTTATCAGGCATTATTTTTTTCGTTGTTATCACTGGTCTTGGTGGGTGTGACAAAAAAATCCTTCCGACAAACTCGATTCAAGCTGGACTTAAATCTGTCCATGTAGCGGACATAGGACCTTGTTCGGATAATCCTGGGTGTCAATGTGACAATAACACCCCGATTGACCCAAATTGTCGGGGTACCCCGACTTTTACCCCCACTGTGGCTCCTAGTCCATCCCTAACGCCGATACCATCGCCAAACTCAACGGTTACTCCAACCACTAGCATCACATCGCTCCCAAATACCCCGACCTTTACTCCCACGCCTAATTCAACAGATACACCGACAATTCCACCTACAAACACACCAACGTTTACCTTTACGTTTACATTAACTCCAGTTTCAACGAACACTCCGACGATTCCACCAACTCAAATTTTTACGCCAACACCAAACGCAACAATTTGTATAGGGTGTGATATAGATTTTCAAAATCAGAGCAATGAGGATAATCACGATTACCAAAATGATTTAGCCCTTGGCACTGAGATTTGCCAAAACACCAGCGGCGGGTGCCAATTATGTTTAGAACTTTGCGAAGCGGCGGATGATTCAATAGAAACAATTAAATATGCAGGCGAGATTCTAATTGCGGTCTATACTCATGTTCATTGTCGTGCCATTAACAATTGCCCCTAATTTTGGAAATATGAAATAGGGGCCTTTTTTGCAAGGAGCGAAAAATGAAAATAATATATTTTCTTTTAATAATTTTTTTTACTTTTGGGGCCAGTTTTGCCGACAAAAAGGAGGGCAAAAGTGAAATTCCAAGTTTGCCTGAACTCATCACCCTCGAAAATTCAATTGTCCAGAAATACGAAGCCTATCAATTCCATGTGAATTGGATTGATGAGAAACCCTCTGTAATCATTATCAGCCAAGAAATCAATGATTTAAAAGGAAAGAAGGTCAAAACGGCCATTATTGCTATGGTTGAGCCGAAATCCTTGTCGATCATTTCGACCGCTATCAATTTATTTAAAAGCACTCTTGCCGGATTCAATATTTCAAAAGTAGTCAGGTCACTTCCGGAAAAATTTGACCGCGAAGAAAACGGAGAACATCTTGTTCGTTTTGATTCCTTCAATTCCAAGGGAAAACTTCGTAGTTCCGAGTTACGCAACAAGGAAAATGGAACTCGGGTTGAGAATCTCATTTTTTCGAATGACGGAAAGCCTTTAACCATGACTTTTTACTACAAGTTGAAGATCAACCAGGATTTCAAACCGATTGTAATTGGTGGCTTTCCCACTCTTTCTTTAGAACAAGTTGTCGAGAAATTTGGTCCGTTTGATTATTCAAATGCAGATGCAGTGATTGATGTTTGTATTAAGCTACTTAACAATGAAAAGAAAAATCAAGGAAACGGCCACGACTAAGACTATTAACCGCATCAGTATAGCTGGTAAAATTTTTCATCGCTTGTTTGAAAACGATATTAGCCAACTCGCACTCCCAAGGTTAAACCCATAACCCTTCCGGATGAAAATTGTTGATCGATTTCCTAAATTACCTCTCATTTCCCTAACATTCTTGTTCCAATCCTCTTTATAGTTAATTCAGAAGTTAAATTGATTCAGAGGTACTGCCCTACCTTATGGAAACCATCACTGTTAAAGTCACGAATCACGCTTTGAATCCTGAAATTTCCATCCTCCATGTCCAGGGCATTATTTACGCCACTACGCTTCCCCAGGTCCATAAGGCATTCCAAGAAATCCTTAAGAACAACAAAAAGAAAATCATCTTCGACCTGTCCGGCACCACCTACATCAGCAGCGGAGGCTGGGGATTGTTCATCGCCTGCCACCAAGCGGCTCTTGAAAAGGACGCGGTCATCGCCCTAACGGGAATGAAACTGGAAGTTTTCGACGCCTTCGAGCTTTTAGAATATGACAAGGTGCTGGCCTTCTTCACCACCACCGAGGACGCCTTGAAGCAGGGCTTCGGGAAAATCTCCGGGCTGGTCAATTCCTCGAATATCGCTTTAGCCTAAAACTAAACCAAAATCCAAAAAGTTCTGTAAGCCGATAACGAACGATCACACCCGATGAGGATTTACACCTTATCGGCTTTTATGGGCGTACAATCTGTAATTTTTTAATTCTTTTGAAATCCCTGTAACCAAAAAACCTTTCCGGCGTATATTCTTTCAAGACATCCCATCAGGAGCGGACATGAACAACCTCAAAACTCTTATCATTTCCGGCCTTATCCTATTGCTGGGAACTTCCGCCATCGCGAAAGCCAAAATAAAAAAACAAGCCAAGCCAAAAACCGAAACCGCCACCTTCGCCGGGGGTTGTTTTTGGTGCATGACTCCCCCTTTTGAAAAACTGGACGGAGTCTTGAAAGTAACCGCCGGTTATACCGATGGCACCGGCGGCAATCCCACCTACGAGGACTACGGCGACAAGGGCTACACCGAGGGAGTCCAGATCACTTACGATCCGTCCAAAATCACCTATACCCAATTGGTGGATGTCTTTTGGAAGCAAATCAACCCGACCGACCCGGAAGGACAATTCGTGGACCGGGGGCCCCATTACCGCGCGGGAATCTTTTTTCACAACGAGGAACAGCGGAAGCTGGCGGAGAAATCCAAGGAAGAATTGAATAAATCCGGCCGTTACGACAAGCCCGTGGTGGTGAAGATCAAGAAATACGCCTCCTTCTACCCTGCCGAGGATTATCACCAGGATTACTACAAGAAAAACCCCCTCCACTACAACCTGTACCACAGCGCCTCGGGAAGGGACCAATATTTAGATAAGGTCTGGGGAAAAGGTAATCACTGAAAACAGCTGTCAGGCACCAGGTTTCGGGTTCCAGGTAAAGATAAACCCCTCAAAAAGGCTTAAAAACACATTTTAAAACCTGAACGTAACGAATTGGATTTACCATACGTCTAACTACCATGAGACAACAAACGGCCATTTGGGGTTTATTACTATCGCTGGCTTTGCCTGTGGGCTTAATGGCCGCGGACAGCCAGGATGCGCGGGAAGCCGGCATGGCCCTCTTCCGGGCTGGGCAATATCAAAAAGCTCTCGTTTACTTTAAAGACGCCGTTCACGCCGACCCCAATGACTGGCAGGCCTATCAAGCCCTCGGTGACACCTATACCCAATTAAACGATCCCACCAACGCCCAGCGGGCCTACCAAGCCAGTCAAAGAATCCACCCCAATGCTTCCTCCGAAACTTTTGACCAGACAACCCCTCCCCAAACGCAGCCCGCCACCTCCCCTAAAATCGAGACGGAAAACCCCGTCACCCAACAGGCCGAACCGTGGCACCAAAAACCGGGCGCCATCAGCTCCACCGAAACGGGCAACGGCGGCATGAACCGCATCAACCGCGCCCGCTATTGGGTGAAGGGGGAATTGGGCTACAACTTCTCGGCCCAGGGTGAACTTCTCGACTCGGCCAATGCCTACAACGGACAAATCGCGGCCAATGGCTGGGCCGGCTCCGCCAGCGCCGCCAACCACGGACTGCAATTCGGCGGTGAGTTGGGCTTCAATATAAACCCCTACTTCGGCGTCGCGCTGGGCCTCCGGGTCATCCGTTCGACCGACTACCACTTGGACGTGAATTACGAGCCTGGCGTGACCCTTCCGGATTTTCAAACGGAAACCTTCGAGCCCATCGCGGTCCCCCTCACCCTGGATTTTTACCTGTTCCTCCCCGACTCCAGCGGCCGTTTTTTCATGAGCGCCGGGGCCGGCTACTATTTCGGCAGCCTCCAGTCTTCGGATGACTATGATTTTTACGATAACGGCGGTCCCACGGACACGATCACCGGGGAGTTGAACTCGGGCAACGTGGGTTTCCAAGTCAGCCTCGGCAGGGAATGGGCCATCGGCCGGCACCTGGGATTATCCATTTATGGCAGGGGGCGCTACGCGAAAATCTCCAACTTCAAGGGAACCTTGACGAACAGCAGCGGTCAAACAGGGGAATTTGGTTTGGAAACTTCCACCGTGGACGGCATCATCGACCTGGACAACACCCAATACATCAACGCCGCCTACAATGAAAAATACACCACTGTGGATTTCACCGGCTTCGACGTGGGCCTCGCCCTAACCTTTTACACCTACTAATTTCAAAAAATTAAAAGTAGTGCCTCAGTTTGCTGTCATTCCGAGGAGCTGAGCCGATAGGCTCGATTTGCGACGTGGGAATCTCAGGTTTTTATGTTGATTCTCAAGTTTTTAACAAAGATTGCGACGGTTCAAATCGCCCCGATTGGGGCTGAACCTCGCAATGACAAACAACTACTTTCAAATCAAAACGTCATCCCAAAATAAAAAGGCCTGAGTCAAAGGACCCAGGCCTTTTTTATTTTTGCCGACCTAGTGATTAAGGGACAACCACAACTGTCCCAACCATTCCGCTACATCCGGAACAACTCGTACTGAGAGGACTGCAAGTTGAATGAAAGGAACAGTGAAAAAGAAATGTTCCCGTCGATGGGAAAGTTCCGGTGAAGGGATAACCATGCGTCGAATCCATTGAAGAACAAGTGGAGCCATCGCCGTTATCAATATAAAGAGTATGGTTCGCCGTTCCAGATCCAAAACTTGAATCCCAAGTAACCGTCCCCCCCACTTTGATCGTGACAGCCGCCGGAGAAAAGGTGTTACCCGTTCCTTTGGAAATGGTCACCGCCGAGGGCGGGGTTGACGTAATCGTCGGGGTGAGGGTTACGGTCGGAGTTTTGGTCGGCGTTTTGCTCGGCGTCGCGGTGGGGGTATTGGAGGGCGTACGGGTGGGCGTCGGGGTGGCCGTGTCCGTGAAGGTGGAAGTTTCGGTAGGGGTTGGCGTATCCGTTGGAGTCGAAGTCAATGTCGCGGTAGGCGTGTCCGTCGGGGTGGAGGTTTCCGTGAAGGTCTCCGTGACCGTCGGGGAGTCCGTGGCGGTTGCGGTCGATGTCCTAGTCGGTGTGTCGGTGGGAGTTTGAGTCAGGGTTCGAGTCAAGGACGGGGTAGGCGTATTGGTCGCCGTGGGAGTTTCGGTCTTCGTCGGGCTATCGGTGGCAGTTAAGCTCGGGGTTTTAGTGGGAGTCTCGGTGGCCGTTGAGGATTCGGTCGTCGTCACCGTCGGGGTTTTAGTCGTGGTGTCTGTGGGAGTTGAGGTCGGGGTTGGGGTAATGGATCCGGTGGGCGTGAAGGTGAGCGTATTGGCCGGGCCGGGGGAGGTTGGGCTCGCGGGGCCGCTATTGCCGCCGCCGCAGGCCAAGGGAATCACCGCCAAGACCAGGCAGATTGCCAACAAATAAAACCGTTTCATTCGAATCCTCGCGTTCTTTAGGTTTTTATCCAAGTTTAGGGGCCGGAAACTTTTCTAAGTTTACCACCAATTATTGCATATGCACCCAATACCCTGTTTAATTTACCAAAATCAGTTTTAGCGGTTAAAAACGATATTTAACTGGCATTGTAATGTTAAACAAAAAGGCAGGGGGAGGCCCCCCTGCCTTTTGAAGGATTGCCGATTTCAAGGGCGGTCACACCCAAGTCATTAAGAATTCCGCCACACTCCCGGCCAACCGCTTATTCCAATCCGCTGACCTGGCTGCCCTCGGGGAATTTGACGCTGTAGGCGAAATCAATCTTGGTTTTTTCCTTGGGACCCAGCACCATCTTCCAAACCTTCAGCCCCGGCTTGCTTAAATCCTCCGCGGCTGGCTTGGGTTTGAAATCCCCTTCCGAAACCTCGATCTTCTCCTGGCGGGAATGGGGCATCTGCTCCCTCACCTCGATCACACGGGTTCCCACATGGTAATTGGCGATCGTCGTCACCCAACGGTAACGGCGCTCCCCTTTATCGATGTCGAAGATCCCACCCGCTTTGCCTTCCTCATCCTTCATGGCTTTGCGCTCCACATGAATCTGGTCGTCCTGCCCGAAGCCCAAGTCGAAGGTTTCGCCGGGAGCCTTGGCTTCCAATTCGGTCGTTCCCACGAAATCCCCATCACGATAGAGTTGGGCTGAACCCGGCAAAAGCGCCTGATCCCCGCCATAGGTGATCTTCGCCTCCAGGTAAGCGGCCTCGGAAAGCCTCGGCACCGCCACCAAGGTTAATGTCACGTCATGGTTGTCCTGGGTGATGCCCACCCGGTGATCGGAGCCATCCGAGGGAATATCCCGGCGGGCCGGAATTTTAAACGACATGGCGTATTCGGAACGGAGGGTCTGGGCTGTTTCCGGCTCCGCCGGAACCGGCGCTTCCTCCCGCTTGTCCTCCGCGGAACCGGCATTGGCGTTCAAGTAAAGATCCGCCGCGGGTTTATTCACCGCCCCCAAGGCACCGGCGGCGGTCCTTCCCATCATTTTTTTCATCCGAACCTGCGCGTTGAAAAAATCCAGCCACCAATCGGTGGGATCCGGCACCTGCGTTCCCTCGGTGGGCCTGGCCGTGGAAAGGACCAAGGCCACGTCTTTCCAATCCTCCCCCGTGTTTTGCCTCACCCCGGCGTTGAAGGCCAGGTTCAATAGAGGCTTCTCGCCCTCGGTTTCCAACCGCAAATCATAAAGGGGCGACCAGGAAGCTCCTTCCACCTGATAGGTCAGCGTAAAGCGAGCCGTGCCGGCTTGCGGCAGTTCGATGTCCGCCTCGGCAGTGCGTTTCTCCCTGGCTGGAGCCGACCCTTCGGATATTTCGTTGTTCAAGGCGGCGATTTTTAAATCCAAACCCCTCATTCCCCTCTCATCCAATCGCGACGAAGCCAAGAGCTTGGCGATGCGCCGCCCGACGGCTCCCGCCGAATGGGTGAAATCCATGATCGTTCCGGGATGGGTCGGGCCTTCTTTCACCGCGGTCCCGGTCCCTTCCTTGGCCAACCCCTTCAAAATCTCGATCTCCGTTTTGCGGGCCTCCACCCGGTCGGATAAATCCATCTTTTGGTCCTCCAAGGCCTGGAGACGGTCCTTGAGGAGCCTTGTCCTCTCCTCCACGACTTCCGCGGTAAATTCCTTTTTAAGTCCCACTCCGTACAGCTTGGTGCCTTGAGGCCCTTCCGCCGTCAGCCTTAAGGAAGATTCAATGATGGAAGCCGGCAGGCCGGGAAACACCAGATGCTGGATTCCCCCCGTCAGCTTGAGGATCCCCTCCCGGACCACCCTGGCGCTGTCCGGGAAAACCGTAACCTGCCGGGGCTGGGTGGGGACCTTGACCTCCGCGAATAGTTTCGGGGTAATGAATAGAAAAGCCAAAAATCCTAGAAACCACCTCAACCATTCCAAGTTCCGAGACCCGCTGATCGATAACGCTCTCATGACCTACCTCCCGTGGAAAATTGACCTTCAGGTGGTAAGACACGGACGGAAACAAAGGGTTCCCAAGAAAACAACAATAAGGTTAGCCACAGATGTCCCACAAGACTATGGCGATAGAGACATGAATTTGTGGGACTATACCGCCTTCTATAAATTATTTCCCAATAGAAGGGCGGCATGAACACAGATAAACACGGATTTTCATGAAAAAATCCGAGTTCATCCCTTTCATCTGTGGCAAAAATCTCATTTGTGGCTGGGTTTTGTTGTGAATCTTCTTCCTTTTATCCACGTCCATCCAGGCTTATCACTGTAAAATTGACCGATGATGACCCTAACCCTGCCATTTCCTTTATTCACTGATCCCTGGAACCTTTTGGCCCGGTGGGTGTCTTATTTTGGGGGAAGCATCCTGGATCTTTCCGCTTCCGAAGCCGCCAGAACCCCTTCCCGCGGGGAGGATAGGCTCTTGATCCAAGAAGCCCTTTCCGGGGATCCCGGTTTTGAGAAACTGGTCCGAACCTACGAGCGGATGGTTTACCGGGTCGCTTTCCGCTTTCTGGGCAACCCCACCGATTCCTCGGACGTGGCCCAGGAGGTTTTTCTGCGCTTGCACCGGGCCCTGCCCCAGTTTCGGGGGGACAGTTCCCTGTCCACTTGGATTTACGCCATCACCGCCAATTTGAGCCGGAACGCCATCCGGAGCCGGAAAAACCGGGAAAAGACCCAAGTGCTGGCGCCCAAGGAAAAAGACGGGGACCACCGGAATTTTTGGGACAAGGCGGAAGATAAAGGAGCGGTGAGTTCCTCCCGGAAGTTGGAAAGCCGGGAGATTCACGAGGCGATCCAGCAAGCCCTCGCCCTATTGCCGTTGGACTATCAGGAAGCCGTGATCCTCAGGGACATGGAAGACCTGGACTATCCCGAAATCGCGAGGGTTTTGAAAACCAGTTTGGGAACCGTGAAATCCCGCATTGCCAGGGGAAGGGCCCTCTTGAGGGAACAATTGAGGGAATTATTATGAAAACCAAAACAACTTTTCACCACCAAGGCACCAAGACACCAAGTCAACCTTTTTTAAAGCAACACATGGTTCACCATAGGCCGCATATGGCGGCCACAAAGGCACAGTTAAAAACAAAGGTTTTATTTATACCACTGCCGCCCTTGGTGCCTTGGTGTCTTGGTGGCGAATTAGAGGTTTTGTCATGAAAGACTGCAAAAAAATCCATCCGCTTTTGGCCCTTTATGCGGACGAACAGCTTTCGCCCTCCGAGAAAAGCAAGGTGGAAAAACACCTGGGTCTCTGCGCGGACGCGCGCAAGGAATTGGAACAATTCGGCGGACTCTTAAAAACACTCCGCCAAATGCCGGGGCCGGAGGTGCCCTCGGACCTGCACGGCAAGATCATGGCCAAACTGGGCCGCAGCGCAACGCCGCTGCCCAAGCATCATGGTTTTTGGGGCGCGCCGGCTTGGGCCTTGTCCGCCGCCGCGGTTCTTCTTTTAGTCCTCCTCAACCAAAATCCCCATTGGAATGATATTTCCCGGGTGAACAAGCCGGTGTTAGAGCCGGATTCAGCCCTGGGCCCGAATAGCGGAACGGCCCCTTCCGCGGAAAATGGTTTTGAAAATAAAGCCTCTTCCAATAGCCTTCGCCCTGCCTCCGGCTCCATCCGGTCCGCCTCCTCCCCTCACCCCCAACTCGACGTGCTCCCGCAAGCGCAGTCCCCCGCCGCGAACGCCAACGCGGACCTTAAATTGCCGGATCAATTTGAAAATGAAAAATCAAAGGATATCTCAAAGAAGGTGGAGGCAACCCGAGCCGGACTTCCCTCCAACGAACCGGCGCCGAAAGAAGAGGCCTTGGGGGCAGCGGCGGCGAAGCCCGGGGGGCTGTTGATGGACTCCCGGGCGGTTAGGGCCAAGAAGCGAATGGCGGCGGCTCCCTCGGCCCCGCTCGAAGCCCAGGCCTTCGCGCCAGCCGAGACCATGCCCCTTCCCACTCCCACAGCCGAGTCCCTGGATAAGTCCGAAAAATCCGTTCCCTATTCCAGGGAGGACGTCATCACGACCTGGAAGGGCAACAACGGCCCTTCCACGGTGGAAAGCCAGGCATTGGTCACGGACGCGGAAACTTTCCAAAAATATTGGGGCGTTCCTCATCCGGGCGAGGCGCCGCCCAGGGTGGATTTCACCCAGCAAGCGGTGGTGGTTCTGATGGCGGGGGGGAAACCCACGGCGGGTTACTCGATTTACGTGTCGAGGCTGGAGGAGAAGACCGACCAACTGGTGATCCATTACCGCTTGGACAGCCCAGCGGCTGACGCCGTCACGGCCCAAATCCTCACCAACCCCTGGTCCCTGCAGGTGATCCCCAAGCCCTCCAAGCCGGTGTTGTTCCTCAAGGATCCGTAAGTTTTTGGGGCGGGCAAAAAAAATCCCCCTACCCGATGATGAGAAATCCGGGTAAGGGGAAGATTCAAAGTGAAACATCAATCAACGGAGCTACTCTTTTTCCCCAAACCTCGAGAGAAAGAGATTTTGGATCGCCGTGGAGGCGTCCCGGGCGTCCTCGCCCTGGAAAATAATGGTAAGTTCAGAACCATAGCTGGCCGCCAAGGTCAGCAAGTTCATCAGGCTTTTTCCGTCCACGTGTCCGTTCTGGCCTTTCACCAAAACCCGGCACTTGTATTTGCTGGTGGCCTTCACCAATTGGGCGGCAGCCCTCAAGTGCAGACCAAGCCGGTTGAGAATTTTCACCTTTTGAGTCACTTCCATAAGCACCTCCAAAAAAGAAAAGCGAAGTAACGGCGTTGAAAGAAATTTCATTTTTATGCCGGTGAGCCCGTCCACCAGCGCGAGGTTCAAGGTAGGTGTGGTTAAAGGAATGAGCTATTTTAATCCTCCGCCTGAGGAACCAAGAAGACCTTTATAGCCGTAAATTTAATCGGTAATCCCTGGGTTAAACGCAAGGCCCCTCCCTTGGCCCGCTTTATGCGTCCTTAAAAATGGGGAAGGATGAAAATTAAAACCTCAAAACCAAGGAGGAGGGCTTAGCCATTCCTCCACTTTGAATGTGGAACCTTATTTTGAACAAACTTTAAAAAAATGGGACGAGGTTCGTTGTCACCGGGGGAAGCGTCATCCATTGGTGTCAGCGGCGAGGCAACCCCAGCTCATGAGTATTGAATAGACCTTATTGAAGTTGGTTAGGTTGAGTCGGTCGTAAAGATAACACAACCCATGAACTGGGGTTGTACTCGGCACTTCGTGCCAAGCATGGTTGGCCTGAGATTCAGGCCAACTACTTCAAGCCTGTCACAAAGTTCATTCCTCGCAATGACAAATTGACCCGAATAAAACTACCAAGACCCCGGCAAATTATCTTAAAATGTTGGCCTCTTCCTAATATTGATCGGCTTTAACCATAAACTTCTTCGAAAGGCCTTCACCATGATGCAGGGATTCTCATCCTTCGAGCAAGGCGCCCTCTGGGTCATTACCGCCATCGCCCTCACGGCCGTGGCTTACGCTTTTTACCTCCGCTATCTGGTCCTCAAGGAACCTGTCGGGGATAAGGCCATGCAGGAAATCTGGTTCGCCATCCGCGAGGGCGCCAAGGCCTACTTGAAACGCCAGCTGATCAGCATCATTCCTTTCATGGTGGTCCTGTCGGTCGCCTTATTTTATTCCGTCGATGTGGTTCCCCCCTCGGACGAGGCGATGCTTCGGTTTCCCGGATTGCCCCCCGAGACCGTATCTTTTTACATCGGCATGGCGAGGGCCTTGGCTTTTTTGATGGGAGCCGGCTTTTCCCTGGCGGTGGGTCAAATCGGAATGCGCATGGCCGTGAAGGCCAATGTCCGGGTCACCCAGGCCTCCCGGGTTGGTTTCTCCGAGGCCTTTCACGTGGCCCATCGGGCCGGCGCCGTGACAGGCATGTTGACCGTCGGCTTGGGGCTCCTGGGCGGTTCGGTTGTTTTTATGGCCTTGGGAGTGGCGGCGCCTGACGCCCTATTGGGTTTCGGCTTCGGCGGGACCCTGGTCG
The DNA here is from genome assembly GCA_964624625.1 of uncultured bacterium. Classification (GTDB taxonomy): domain Bacteria; phylum Oederibacteriota; class Muellerivitia; order Muellerivitales; family Muellerivitaceae; genus PALSA-1180. Next base: position 4,984 of record CAZUXW010000031.1, on the reverse strand, counting down.
CCCTCTTCATGAGGGTGGGAGGCGGCATCTATACGAAGGCCGCGGATGTGGGAGCGGACCTGGTGGGCAAGGTGGAGGCGGGCATCCCCGAGGATGACCCCCGCAATCCCGCGGTCATCGCGGACTTGGTGGGCGACAACGTGGGAGACTGCGCCGGCATGGCGGCGGACATCTTCGAATCCTACGGCGTCACGATCATTTCGGCCCTGATGCTGGGCATCGCCCTTTTCAAGATCACCCACCACATGGAATGGGTCCTTTATCCCTTGATGATCATGGCGGTCGGGGTCCTCTCGTCCCTCTTCGGGGGCTACATGGTAAGGGCTAACGGCAGCGAGAAGGGCAACGCCCTGGTTCCCATCATCAAGGGATTCCTCGTTTCCGCCTTGAGCTGCGTCATCCTCTCCGGACTCGTGGCGGCCAATTACATGGGTGAATTCTCCGGCGGATGGTGGCGCCCCTTTTGCTCCACCACCCTGGGCGTCATCCTAGTCGTCATCCTTTTTTACCTGACCCGCTACTTTACCGATGTTTCCAAGCATCCCGTGAATGACATCAAGGAATCCACCCGCACCGGGCCCGCCACCGTCATCATCACCGGCCTGTCGGTGGGCTTTGAGTCCAGCGCCTGGGCCCTGCTGGTCATCGCCGTCATCCTCGTGGCGTCCTATACCATCTTCGGCACCATGCCGGGCCTAACCCCCGCGGACAGCCTCATCTATACCCTTTACGGCGTGGCCCTGACCGGCATCGGCATGATGACCCTGACCGGCGACAACCTGGCGATGGATTCCTTCGGCCCCATTTCCGACAACGCCAACGGCATCGGGGAAATGGCCTGGCATGACCGCAAGGACAAAGTGACCGTGGCGGCCCGCAGGATCATGAACAACCTGGACGCGGCCGGCAATACCACCAAGGCCATCACCAAGGGCGTGGCCATCGGTTCGGCCGTCGTGGCGGCGGTTTCCCTCTTCGGATCCTATATCGTGAACGTCAGCGAGGTCCAAAAGCTCCTGAACGTCCCCCTGGCCGACCAGCTGATCTCCATCGGCATCCGCGTCTCCATTCCCAAGGTTTTGGTGGGAATGCTCATCGGCGGGCTGCTGCCTTGGCTTTTTTCCTCTTTCGCCCTGAAGGCGGTGGGCCGGGCCGCTTCCATGATCGTCAATGAGGTTCGTCGCCAATTCAAGGCCGGGGCCTTGAGCGGGAAAATAAAACCCGATTATTACCAGGTCGTCCACCTCTGCACCTTGGCGGCCCAGCGGGAATTACTCAGCATGGCGCTCCTGGTTGTTTTAGCGCCCATCCTGGTCGGAATCCTTCTTCAAGTGGAGGCTCTCGGCGGGTTTTTAGCCGGCGCCATCCTTTCCGGGCAGCTCCTGGCGGTTTTCATGTCCAACGCGGGCGGCGCCTGGGACAACGCTAAAAAATCCATCGAGGACGAGCCGACCGATCCCAAACACAATCTGGGCAAGGGCTCGGACCGTCACAAGGCCAGCGTGGTCGGCGACACCGTGGGGGATCCCTTGAAGGACACGGCCGGTCCCGCCTTGAATCCCATGATCAAGGTCGTCAACCTGGTCTCGGTGATCATCGCGCCCATTCTGGCCCGTTATACGGGCTGGAGCGTCATGAGCTGGGCCATCGTGGCGGTTATTTTGGTGGTCCTCGCCTTCTGTTATCACCAAAGCACCAAGTCCGTCTCGGGCCACTGGCGTGAAATCATCAAGCATGGGCTGGATGAGATCATCCACCACCGCCAAAAAAGGGCCGCCAAGGAATCCCAGCACGACTATTAAGAGCGCCTCATCAAAACCCATTTCACCGCCAAGGACGCCAAGTTCACCAAGAAGGTCCAAAAATAATGACCTTTAGGAATTCATGAAAAAATATTTCATGCTGTTTTTAGCTTTTCAGATTTTTCCTGCCGCTCCCTGTTTTTCCGAGGGATTGTTCAAGGACAAGACTGTTCTTACCCCCAAGGAAATAAAGGAGCGGAATCAATTCGCCTCCTGCCGGATCGACGCCCAAAAGGGCAACGCCCAAGCCATGGGTGTTTTGGGATTGATGTACGAAAAGGGAATGGGCGTCCCCAGGGACTATAGCCTGGCGGCCCAATGGCTGGAAAAGGGCGCCCAAAAGGGCGACGCCCCGGCCCAAAACAACCTGGGCTTTCTTTACTTGAAGGGAAAGGGCGTGAAGCAAAACAACGCCCTGGCCCTCCAGTGGTTCCAAAAATCCGCGGCCCAGGGCTTGGCCTCGGCCCAGGAAAACCTGGGGCTGGTGTGGGGCGGGGGATTGGGGGTGAAAAAGGACTATGAAAAGGCCTTCGGTTGGTTTAAAAAAGCCGCGGAGCAAAATGACCCGGAAGCCCAGACGAATCTCGCGATCATGTACTCCCTGGGCGAGGGCGGCCCCAAAAATTTAATCGAGTCCCACAAGTGGTTTTCCCTGGCCCTCGCCCAAGGGGCCGCCGACGAGGAACTGGCGGACCTCCGGGACAATATCGAGTGGCTGGAGAAGCGGATGAAGGGTTCCGAAATCGCGGAGGCCAAGAAGAGGGCCGCCGCTTGGAAGCCGTCAAAAGGGAAATAACTTTTTCAGTCGAGGCTATCCCCCTCCTTCAAAAAAAATTGGCAAGAAGGGGCTTACCAAGGTACCCCTCGCCCTTACCTTGAAGCGGCGCTGGGAACGGCTTTCCAAACCTTATTCGCTTCCGCCGTCAAGGCGTCCATGTGCTTGAGAAACGAGACAACCTGCCAAATCTGCTGGTCCGAGAGGGACCCGTTGTAGGAGGGCATTCCGGTCAAACGGACACCGTGTTTCACGAACCAGTAGATCTTTCCTTCCGGATCATCGGTCACGCCGTGTTGGGCCAATTGAGGGGCGTGTTGGTAGAGGCCCTTGGCCACGTTGGAGGGAATTCCATCGGAGGCCCCATGGCAAACCAGGCAATTGACGGTGTAAAGGTGGATGCCCGCGATCAGGTTTTCATCGTTGAAAGCCTCGGGATTGGGGGTGGTTGGGGCTTCCCTTTGCAAGGTGGCCCTCAAGGATGACCGTGCCATCCATTTTTCCAAGGCCGGAGGCGGGGCGTCCGCGTTGGCCGGCATCCATCCCTTGGTAATAAAAATAAACCCTCCGATTAAAACCGTCAAAATCGATAGAAGAATCCCATATAAAAATCCCTTGGCCACGCGACGCCTCCCGAAATATGGATTGAAGCAGGCTATTCTAACCTTTTAGACGCTTGAACCCAAGCGATCGGCTCCTTGTTTTTGATATTCTGGGCAGGGCCAAGGGTTTCGTTGGGTGGGTGAAGCGACTCATCCCTAAAATTAATGACTGGCATAAAAATTTTTAATAGGTTATTCCCAAAATGAGAACCGCGATGACTCCATGTAAAATTGGGACCGTAAAACTTCTATTCATTGTCCTTTTCCTAACCACCTCGGTCCCGGCCAAGGACGTCCAACTCACCGCCCAATCCAAAACCGGCTCGATCGCCTTCGGTGGGCTTACCCGAACCTATGCCGCCTACGTCCCCCCTTCCCTCACCTCCTCCTCCAAGCCCGCCCTCGTCCTGATCCTGCACGGAGGGCTCGGCACCGGCGCCGGCATGCAAAAATTGACCCTCCACCGTTTCAACGAACTGGCCGACCGGGACGGATTCATCGCCCTCTACCCGGACGGCATCGGTAAAAGCTGGAACGACGGGAGGATGATTGACGGGGACCGCGCCCACAAGGAACAACTGGACGACGTGGGTTTTCTCTCCGCCCTCATCGAACAGTTTGAAAAACAATATGGCGTTGACCAACACCGGGTTTATGTGACGGGCATTTCGAACGGCGCCATGATGGCCTTCCGGCTGGCCTGCGACTTATCGGAAAAGATCGCCGCTGCCGCTCCCGTGGCCGGTTCCCTTCCCAAAGTTTTAGCCGGAACCTGCCGCTCCAAAGAGCCTGTTTCCATCCTGGCCATCAATGGAGACGAGGACCCCTTGGTTCCCTTTAAAGGCGGACAGGTTCATTTCTTTGGGCGAAAAAGGGGTGAGATCATTCCCGTGACGGAAGCGGCGGCATTCTGGGGCAAAAGGGACGGCTGCGGCCCGATCCCCCGGGATGAAACCCTTCCCGACCGCGACCCCAAGGATCACACCAGTGTGGAAAAGTTTTCCTTTCCGCCTTCACCTCAAGGGCACGAAGTTGTTCTTTACGTCATCCACGGCGGGGGCCATACCTGGCCCATGGGCTGGAAATACGCGGGGGAATGGCTGGTGGGACGGGTCAGCAGGGAACTGGATGCCTGCGACCTGATCTGGGATTTTTTTAAAGCCCATCCCAAGAAATGAATTTTTGGGTTACTTCTCGTCTTGATGGACCGTCGCGGGACTGAAGGCCGGGAGGCAGACCGCGATATATTCGGCACCCTCGGCGGAAGGCGTGCTATACCTTACCCATTCCCCCTTTTCCGTCACGATGGCTTCCCCGGCCTGGACCGTAAAAGAAGCGTGTTTCGTCTCGACGTGGAGCATTCCCCTTAATACCAGGGTGAACTCATCGAATTCGGGAGTTTGGCCCGGTTCCACCCATCCGCCGGGACTGGCCATGCGGGCCAGGCTGAGGGCCTCGGTCCGGCTGTTCACCCTTCCAAAAAATTCCTCGATTCTCTTCGGCTTGTTGCCGGCCGCTTGAACGACCGCCGGGGCATGGATGATTTTCGGCATAAAAAAACCTCCTGAACGAAAAATCAATGAACGGACTGTGACAAAGGCATTGTACGCGGATAGAACCCGGTCAAGCCCGAACCAACGGATGAACTTTTTTGAAAGGGTCCGTCTTCGGCCTTTATCGGTCGTTTATCCGATTGAATCGGCGTTCCAAGTTTTTGTGTTTTTACGATCCGGTTTAATGCGCGTCCGTGGGCTTGGCCAACACCGCAGGCTTCCTCAAAAACAGGATGGGAACCGAGGCCAGGG
>CAZUXW010000030.1:3705-33445 GCA_964624625.1 uncultured bacterium | reverse complement strand
ACAAAGTCTGGGAATTTTTCGACGACAACGAGTCCGGCCCCATCTACAACATCGAATGGCTCAAGGAGTTCTATAAGGAACTCTCCAGCCGCAACCTCCTGGGCCGCTTCCAATTTTCCTCCAACTGCCGCGCCGACACCTTGAACGAGGAAGTCGTGGACCTGCTGGTCAAGTGCGGCTGGCGCCTCCTGAAGATCGGCCTGGAGTCCGGGTCCGACTACAGCATCAAGCACCTGGCCAAGTGCGAGACCGTGGACCTGATCGGCAACGGCGTGAAGATGGCCAAGGACAAGGGCTTGGTGGTGCTGTTAACCACGATGATGGGATACCCTTGGGAGACCGAAGAGGACGTGAAGAAGACCTACGAAGTCACCAAGGAACTGCTGCTGTACAAGGTGCGCGCCGGGGACTGCATGCAGGCCTCCGTCGTCGTCGCCTATCCCGGCTCGCCCCTGTGGCGCGAGTCGGTCAATAAGGGCTGGTTGTTAGTGGGAGAGAAGGAATACGAGAAGTACGACATGAGCCATCCGATTTTGAAGACGCCAATCAATGCCAGTGAGTGGGCGACCAAAACGTGGAACTTGATGAAGACGCCGAGTTTCGTGATTCGGCAGCTGGTCACGGTCCGTTCCTTCAGGGAAGTGGATCTGCTTTGGCGGGGATTGAAATCCCTGCTGGGCCACGTTCAAGACTACGGCGACCCCCTCCCAGAAAGCGCGACCCATGCCACGCCGCAAACAGCCGTCAGCCGCTAGCGAGCCAGCCGCAAAATCCGAGCCTTCCTCAACCTCCTCCAAGACCCCGTCCTGGAAGTGGAAGGTGGCGGTTTTTATTTTCGGGCTCCTCCTTTTATCCGGCCTCTGGAGCGCCGGGGTTTTCCGCGAGCTTTTCGCCGGACCCAAGACGCCCCTTCCCCGCGCCTCGGTGAACCTCCAATTGGGCATGAGCCTGGACCAGGTCCTTCAGCTTTACCCCCTGATGAACTTCGGCGACCTGCTCAAGGACAATCCCGGCATGACCGTCGAGCAGATCGCCAAGAAGCATTCCAAGATCCGCAAAAACTTGGAAACGCTGAAGAAGACCCTGCGTTCCTTCAACAACGATCCTGATTTCGGGATCACCACCCTCAACAACCTGACCGGCCTCTCCGGCGCCTCCTCCATGGACCTGCTCTTCTATAAAGGACAGCTTTATTTTATTTCCACCCTTTGGGAAGGCGACCAGGCCAAGCAGGAGCCCTTCGAGAATTGGGTGAAGGAGTTCCGCCGCTGGAACCGCACTTCCAACGGCAGCGGCGAGAGCCTCGGCTCGGACGTATTGTTGAAGGAATGGCATTTCAAGGACGCCCAGACCGAAATGACCATGAGGGACTTGAACTACTCGAACCACCTGCAACGGTGGCAGGACTTAAGGGACGGTGCCAACGCCCCGGCCCAAGCGGCGTTTGAGAAATACCGGCTGGGTCCGGAATAACTGGACCCAGTTAGAAGTTAGTAGTGAGGAGTTAGAAAGTTACCCCAAAAGTTAGGAGTTAGCAGTTAGAAGTTAGTAGTTTTTATCACTACCCGTTGATTTTTAAGCGGAAAATCCTTTTCTTTTGAACTTCTCACTCCTAACTACTAACTCCTAACTAAATCAGTAGTATGATGTGGGTGTCCCCTAGAGGGAATCCAAGGAGCGCTTTTCGCATGAAATTACGCGTGTTGTTAATCAACCCCCCCCGAGTCAAGGGCCTTCCCGTCGTGCGTGAGGAACGCTACGAGCACCGGGACGTGGGTTCGGTTTATCCGCCCCTTTCCATCCTCCAAGGCGCCGCTTCCCTGCGCCAAGCCGGTTTCGACGTGAAGGTCGTTGACGCCAACGGGTTCGACTTGAAGTTGGAGTATGTCGGCCGCACCTTGAGCGAGTTCAAACCCCACCTGGTCGTGGCCCGCATGGCCTTCGATTGCCAGGATGAGGACTTGAAAGTCCTGCAGCTGGCGAAAGCCACCAATCCCTCTTGTGTCACCGTGATCCGTAACAAAATCATTTCCGAAGCCGGGTTTCTGTTGGAAGAAATCACGCGCCGCCCGGAAGTGGATCTGTATTTAATGGGCGAGCTGGACGCCATCCTGCCCTCGCTGGCCAAAATTCTTCAATCGCAATTAACGCCCGAAGGCACTCTGCCCCCCAAGTCCACCGGCTGGTTTACTTCCACCCCGGGCCTGGCTTACTACACGGAAAAAGAAGGCTTCCAAAAAACCATGCCGCCGGCCCTGATGGATGTGTCGCTGGCTCCCTTCCCTGCTTATGACATGCTGCCTTCCATTGAGCCTTACCACACGGGTGTCTTCGCCGACCATTTCGTGATGATCCAAACCTCCAGGGGCTGTCCCTTCGGCTGTACCTTCTGCGCTTATGCGCTAGAAAAATACCGCCCCAGACCCCATGGCCATGTGGCCGAGGAGCTCAAGTGGCTAAGGGATTCCTTCGGAGCCAAGAACGTCCTCTTCTTTGATGACCTGTTGGCTTTGAACAGCGACCGCACCGCCGACTTGGCGGACCAGTTGATTAAGGATGAAGTGAACATGGAGTGGGTCTGCTGCACCAGGGCCAACCTGACGGACGTTCCCTCCCTGAAGAAAATGCGCCAATCCGGCTGCCGTGAATTGGCGGTTGGGATCGAGAGCGGCTCCGAGAAAATTTTGGAAGAGATCAACAAGGGCGTGAGCAAGGACGACATCCGCAAATGCGCCGCCGCCTGCAAGGAAGCGGATATTCTTTTCTACGGAATGACCATCTGCGGCCTGCCCGGCGAGACCAGGGAAACCTGGCGCGAGACGATTGACTTCATCAAGGAAATTGACCCCTTCTACACCCAGTTCTGCTTCTCCACGCCTTTCCCCAATACCGAGATGTATCCCTGGTACGAGAAGCGCGGCTTCTTGAACCATAAAGATTGGTCCCAGTATTCGCCCCTGGCCCCCGTGCCAGTGGTGAGGACGGAAGCCTTAACCAGCCAGGATTTGATCGAGATGCGCCGCCAGGCCTATCGCGAAGTCCTCTTCCGCCCCAAGTACCTGCTCTCCAAGATCCGCTTGAATGATCCCATGTGGAACATCAAAGGCGGCTGGGAACTCGCCAAACGCGGTGCCGCCGTTTTGACGGGCCACGACGTTAGATAAAATTTATTCCCTAATTAGTTCGAATAATCATATTCAAGGCTAAGTAATGGCAACTGGTTTGTTAAACGATATTAAGAAATGCGTGACTTTTATATTCGTCGAAAAAGAAAATGGAGAATGGTTACCAAACGGAACTGGATTTTTAGTCGGAGTTAAAGTCGATGAAAAACCCGATCGTTATGCCGTTTATTTGGTCACAGCAAAACACGTTCTCTCCGATACGGATGGCAATCTTCTTCCCGAAATAGCCGTTCGTTTAAATCGATTAGACGGCGAATCCGAATTAATAAAAATTTCCTTTAAAAGCCTGAAGATTTACCTGCATTCTGATCCCAACGTAGATATTGCCGTTTTTGATTTTTTACCCGATCAAAAAATCTTCGATATCCGTTATATCGCCGACGATTTGATTTCCGACGAAACAATAATAAAATCTCACGAAATCGCAGAAGGAGACGAAGTTTTCTTCTCGGGACTTTTCACTAGTTATATTGGCCAAAAGAGAAATCAACCGATTATCCGCTTTGGTAAGGTCTCATTAATGTCTGATGAAAAAATCGAATGGATGGAAAATGACAAGCCGGCCAAAAACCTGGATCTATATTTAATGGAATGCCAGTCCTTCGGAGGCAATAGTGGCTCGCCCGTTTTTTTCCAAATCCCACAGAATCGAAAGCTAAAAAAATTACCACAAATTAAATCAACTCTATTTCTTGCCGGCATAATGAAGGGAACGTTTTTAAACATGAATCAACTTCAAGTGATTAATACCACAAATGTTCCATTCTCAATGGAAAATGTAGGGATTGCAGCGGTTGTACCGGCATATAAATTGAAAGAAATTTTATTTTCACAAGATGCAGTCGAAATCCGAAAAACTAAATTAAAACCAATTTAACAAATCCATATAAACTCGACTCCAAAACTAACAAAATTAGAACAATGTGATCAGACTTGAAAATGTAAAATTTAAAAAAACCTGCCCATTTCTGGTAACCAGCCCTAAATTCACCCAATTTCTCGGCATAAATAACATCTCGACACTTTCTGCTTTTTAAGGCGTCTACAGTAAAGCTGAATTACTTCAAGGCTTTATTCGACTGACTACAAAAGCGGTGTCGGATTCATGAAAAAGCATTCTCGATTCAATAACCGCCTTTTATTTCTAGCGGTGATGACGCTGGCGGCCCTGGGGCCCTCGCTGTCCAAGGCCCATTATTATTTCTCGTCCAGCCCCGTCGAATCCCTAACCCTTCACGACGACCCCTCCAGCCATTCTGTCTCAGAACCTGGAATAAGAACCAGCCGACATTTATCAAATTTTTATTACAGGCATTCTTCTAAGAAAAGGTTTGAAGACAGCCAATTTCACAAACAAGTCTTCCCCCCCATCACCGTAAACACCCAGCCAAAGTCGATAAACCGAATTTATAGCTTTTTCCCACTAATCCCGAAGCATTTCCTCGTTTTAAGAATCTAAAATTCCCGTTCTTAACAATCCCTTGTTCAAGCCGGAGTTCCCTTCGGGGTTTTCTCCGACATCAACCATCACATCCCATAATCAATATCAAACGGAGGCAACCATGAAACCCATGCATAAAAATGAAGAAAACCAGGAAATGAGTTCCCGGGCGGTCATCACGCCGTTTTTGAGGTGGTTTCTTTTAAAGGAAACCCTGGCAAAGGACGAGGTGGTCGCGAAATTGTTGAATGAAATGGACCAAGGATCGGTCCTTGATCAGGAACGCTGGGCGGAATCCATCCGCCGGGCCCTCCTACCCCACGTCATCCAGGTTTTAAGCGGTTTGTTGGAAAGACCGTTAAAAACTGAGGAGATGAGATATGTATTCGGGAAGATCGACGAGTTCATTGCCCTCTATGGAGGCGGGCCCCATCCTGGGAATGAATTCTGTCAGAATTAATTCCAAGGATAATTGATCAAAACGGAAATGAGGCCAGGAAAGGTGGGGCAGTCAAGAATGGTTGCCCTACCCTGGCCCATCCTTCTTTTTATCGCTCTCAAACGACCCCTCCAACCCTTTAAACCACCCCTCACCTTTTGGGAACGGTGTCAGGCATGACTTATGACGTTTTTCCATTAATCCTTTTTGCCTTCTGGATTGTATCGTCCAGGCTTTTGACTCGGAACGACAATGGCCCTTGGCCTTGAGAGCTCAGGAGTTGGTGTTGCAAGTTTCAATCTTTTGTAAACTTCGTTTTCCGCTTCTCTTTTGACTATAGGAAAAGCTATCTCGTCATGCGCAACCTGATAACCCACTGCAACTGCTATCCCCCCAACAGCCCAAGCCCCGGCACACCCCCCAAGAACAACTAAAGACAACAGTAACGCGAAACTCAATAAACCTTTTTTCATAAAAACCACCTTTAAAAATAAAATATTTAATATCACCAACCTTAAAATTGATCATATTTGACGAATCTTATTTTCCACTTTCTTATTCAAAAAAGCTCTTGCCTAATATTCAACCTTATGGTTGAATATAAACATGGAAAACTTAAACACTGTTTTAGCCGCTATTGCTGATCCCTCCCGTAGGGAGATCATCGCCAGGCTGGTAGAGGGGCCCGCCAGGGTCACGGAGATCGCCGAGCCTTTTGACATGTCCCTGAACGCCGTTTCTAAGCATTTAAAGGTTTTGGAAGGGGCGGGGCTGGTGCGCCGGGAAAAGCAAGGAAGGGAGCATGTCATTACGGTTCAACCTGAGCCTTTGCGGTTGGTGAAGACATGGCTGCACGAATACGAGAAGTTCTGGAGCGAGCATTTGGATAAGGTGGAGGAGCACTTTAAAAAGAAGAAAAAAGACAAATAAAGGCACCCCTCACCCTACCCTCTCCCGCAAAGGGCGAGGGAATAAAAAAAGAAAAAGGAAAAAAATCATGAAAGAGCACATGAAAACCATGGGATTGACCGTGAAGCGGACCGTTTCAGCTTCCCCCGCCCAAGTCTACAAGGAATGGCTGGACCCCAAGAGCCCCTGTAACCCCGCTCACGACGACAAGAAAGCCATTTACAAGACCAAGGTGGGCGGGCTTTTTTGTTTCAGGGCGAAAAATGACGGGATGGTCATTTCCCACTATGGCCAATTCCTCGCCCTCTCCCCCGCCAAAAAGATCCAACAGACCTGGATGTCCCGCTACACCCGGGGCCTGGAATCAAACGTAACGGTTACGTTCAAAAAGCAAGGCAAGGATACTCTCGTGACGGTCCACCACGCGAACCTCCCCGATGACAAGTTCGGGCGGATGCACGATTGGGGCTGGAACTGGTATATGGATGAACTCGTGAAACAATTCACGAAGAAGAAATAAAAGAACAAAGGGCGGGTCTGAAACCCGCCCCTACAACGGCAACGCCCCCCCTCACCCTACCCTCTCCCGCAGGGGGCGAGGAAATAAAAAAAACATTGGAGGAAGAAATCATGAAAGAGCATATGAAAACCATGGGGATCACCGTCAAGCGGACGATTCCTGCGTCGCCGGCACAGGTTTATCGGGAATGGTTGAACCCCAAGAGCCCCTGTAATCCTTGCAGCATTTCCATTGCGTACAATTTCAAGCCTAAGCGCGGTGGACTCTTTTACTTCCGAACCCGGAAAGAAGGAATGGAAATAGCCCACTACGGCCAATTCCTCGCCCTCTCCCCCGGCAAAAAGATCCAGCAAACCTGGATCTCCCGCTACACCAGGGGCATCGAGTCAAACGTGACCGTGACCTTTAAGAAACAAGGCCAAGACACGCTGGTGACCGTCCACCACGCGAACCTGCCGGATGACAGCTTTGGGATGAGCCACGAGAAGGGTTGGAATTGGTTATTGGGAAATTTGGAGAATCAATTCACTAAGTAACGAGGATAATTCCGTCATTGCGAAGAGAATCCTTGGACCACGTTGTATTTACTGCTGTCATTGCGAGGAGGCGCCCCAATCGGGGCGGTTGCCGACGTGGCAATCTCGGTTTTGGTTTCGAGTAGCTTGACGATTAAGATGCGGCAATCCTCGTTTAAATAAGCTCTTTCCACGGTAACACCCATAACCTAGTACAACCCACGAACTGAGATTGGCATGGGCCCATTAGGACAAGGGGTCCGTTCCCCGATCAAATTGCCCAGCTTTTTCCGCCTTTTAATTCAAAGCCCAACCCATTTTATTTCTATACAATGTCCCTATTGTTTAACCTACGTTGTCCGGTCGAACCCGAAAGAACGCGGAGGAACAACTATGTTATGGGCTGACGTTACGATTTTGGTGGGCGTTGTATTCTTGTTGGGATATTGGCTTGGTAACACCAAACGAAAGAAGGAGGATCGCGATGGCCAGGGAAGAAAATCCTCAGATGAATAATTTCATGGATTTCGTATTAAAGCACCGTTCCAAATTCGTTTTTTATGTCCTTTTATTTTTTGCCATGATCGGATTATTGAGGTCCTGCGTCACCATCGGACCCGGCGAGAGGGGTATCGTCATTCGAATGGGAAGCGTCCAACCGAATGTCCTCACCGAAGGCATGCATTTTATCGTCCCCTACACGGATTCGGTCCAAATGATGAGCGTGCGCATCCAAAAATCGGAGATCAATACCGACGCCGCCTCAAAAGACCTGCAGACCGTGAGAACAACGGTCGTGATCAACTGGCACATCGATCCCCTGGCCGTCAACACGGTCTATCAAAGCCTGGGAGAGATGAGCGAGGTGGTCAACCGAATCCTGGCCCCCGCGGTTTCGGAAGTTTTGAAGGCCGCCACGGCCAAACATTCCGCCACTGAGATCCTCATCAAGCGGGGTGAGCTCAAGGACGAGATCGACAAAAACCTGGTCATTCGTGTCCAGCCCTATCACATTGAAATTGACGGCGTGTCTTTGACGGATTTCGCTTTTTCGCCGGAATTCGCCAAGGCCATCGAACAAAAGCAGGTCGCGGAACAGGAAGCCCAAAAAGCCGTCTATGTCGCCCAGCAGGCCGAGCAGGACGCCAAAGCCAAGATCAACCAAGCCAGGGGTGAATCGGAATCCCAGCGTCTTTTGGCCTCGACCATCAAGGGCCAGGTCATCACCTTGAAGGCCATCGAAAAATGGGACGGGCATTTCCCCCAAGTCATGGGGAGCGGGGCTTTGCCTTTCATCAACCTGAAAAATTTCCAGTCGTCCGAAAACGAAAAATAACATTTAAATCACGAAACCCTCTCCCCTGGATGGTTCCTAAGGCTCACCATCCGGGGCGGAGGAAATTTAAACAAATACAAACACTCCCCCTCACCCTACCCTCTCCCGCAAGAAGCAAGGGAAAATACAAAAAAACCGACAACCTTACTTTTTCTTCATCGCCTCGTTCTTCTTCATCCTCGCCTTGACCAACTTCTTCACCAACGAAACAGGAATCGGTTTCTCCATGGGAAATTGAACTGTCGCAGTGGCTGTGACATAACCCTTTAATTCCCTTTTGTGCTCTGCCACGACCGGGGAAGGAATATAAAGCCCGATGTGGTTTTTAAAGGCCGCGAAATAGGCCAGCCGGCCCAGGTAATGGTAATAGGGCATTCCATAGCTGAGTTTTTCCTCCGCCTTGGGCGCTGCCTGACGGATCGCCTTGCGTAGGGCTTTTAACTTTGCCTGGGCCTGCTTAGGCGCTGCCACGATGTAGGCGTCCGGAGTTTTGGGTTTAGACGGTTTCATGGGTAACCTTCCTCTACAATTCAACAACGCGCGGTACTAAGACCAGCCCCGGACTTCCGGACAATCTTCCAACAATTGGATAAATGATCAAACTTCCCATAATCGATCCATTTCAATGTGGCTTAACTGCCATTGTAGTCCTACAATTCCTACGACGACAGCCGTGAAAATTGCGTTTTTTTGATTTGAAAATAATTCAAGGGGGAAGGAACAATCATGGCTCAAGGTTCCGAACAAAGCGGGTCGGTCGAGTTTACCTACAAGGATATCCTCATTGTCAGTTTTGTAACCATGTTAACAGCCCAGTTGGCCCGCTACCTTTTCCTGCCGGTTGTTTACGCGTTCCACGTACCATCCGTTATTGACGTCCTCAACCACATTTACGATTTTTTCATTCAATACTTCGTTCCGGCCTGGGCCGCCTGGGTTCTACTGGGAATGAAAAGACCCGCAGCCAAGACGAGGATCCCCTTTTATATTTTGCCACTGCTCCTATATGCCTTGCCCTTGATAAATTCCAAGATCTGCGGCTGGATCGGATCTTTTTTCATGTGGCTGGTCAAGAGTTCGGACGTTCTTACAATGATCGTACCCTCCTCCAGTGGCCCGGTAGTGAACCATCTCATCCCGGTTTTGATCCTCCTGGGGTTGTGCCTATTTGACAGAGGACTTTTACCCGAATCCAAGACCGAAGTTTCCACCTCTTTTTTTATCCGTCCATCGGTCTATTACCTATTATTAATTTTATTAACATGGATTTATGGGGCTTACATGACTTCCCCCCACTACAACACGGCTTTCTTTGGCGCGACAAACGATCCCCTGTTCGCCTCCGCGGATCGTTTGGAAAACATGGTTGATTTCACCGTCCTCATGGCCCTCCTGCTGGTTTTTTTCATCAGGTACCAAGCCATATTGCCCATAACTCGGAAAAAAGCCTGGATCGGTTTTGCCCTATTCCTCTTGGGCAGTTTGGTCCTGAACCAGGTGATGTCATTGGTTGGCTATTCCTCCTCGGGCTACGGTCCTTTGGCTGCTATGGCCGGCCTTTTCCGTTACGCACTCCAATTCGCCAGATACCTGGTGGAAATCGGCAGTTTGATGTACCTCCTCCGCTTCCCGGCGGCTCCAGCGGGTCGTTAAATCCGAATAACCGGCAATTAGGGCGAAAGGTTCCAACATGGTCTTCTTGATTATCCTCTTGGCGATTTTCGGGATTTTTGGCCTGGAACCATTCTTCCAGGCCCGGGAGATTTTTCAAAGCCGGATTTACCTTTACTACTTCCTTTGCTCATTGCCCGCCTTCGCCCTTTATCTCAGGCTGAAACGCGCGAAGAAAAAGGACTTTTCCAAAAGTAAAAGCGTCTGGTTGACAGGCATCCTCCTGCTTTTACTTCCGCTTGGTTATGCGGTCCTGGACTCCTTTTACACCTACCAATCAAATTATGGGCCTGGGTTCCCCGAGAAAATCGAGCAGGTCGGACCCAACCATAACGCGAGATACAACGACAACACCCCCGATTCCTTCATCCGCGGCAAGGTCCTGAACTATTACATCGACGGGAAGATCAAGTTCAGGGGTTATTTCAATGGGCCCATCGATTACGGGATATTAGGGAATCCCTACGGCGTCCATACTTGGTGGGGTGAAAAAGGTCAGGTCCTGGACCAATGGGAATATAAAAGAGGTTATCCCGTGGATGGAGTACGCACCGCCTTTTATGAAAATGGAAATAAAAAAAGCATATTGACCTACCAGCGCGGGGGGCTGTCCGGGCCCTATTCCTTATGGAATGAAAAGGGTGTTTTGGTGGAGACTGGCTCCTACGCCACGATGGATACCCCCCAAAATCGGCGCACTTATTATGATTCCGGAAAACCAAAAAGCGACGAAAAGGGAGCTTCTTACCGCCCGGATTGCACTTCGGTTTATTGGTACGAGAACGGCCAAAAAATGAGGGAGCGGACCGGTTCCAATAACGGTGAAAATTTCATCACTGAATGGTACCCGAATGGGGCGATGAAAAGCAGATCCCGTTATTTCAACCTGGCCCATAAGGACGGGCTGGAAACTCTTTGGTACCCCGATGGAAAAAAACAAGCCGAACACCGTTATTTTTTCAACCATACTTTTTCCGAGGACCGCAAGGACGGCCTACAGGTGGAATGGGGCGAGAACGGCAAAAAGACCCGGGAGGAATATTACGTGAAGGGCGAGAGGAAAATGGAAACCTCTTACTGGCCCAACGGAAAGAAAAAGGATTACAGGCTCTATTCCTTGCCCGGCAAGGACGGCCTTCCGGCTGGAGTCTACCGGGTCGATGAGGAATTTTATGAAAACGGCCGGATGATGAGGCGCGAATATTACGGGAAGCCCAACGAAAGCTATGGAAAAATGGATTACTACAACGCGCCCCGGACCACCAACGAGTGGTGGGATTCCAAGGGAAAACCCATTCAACCAAAATGGTAATTCTCTCCCCGGGGGCAGGGAAAAAGAATCCTTATTAATTGTTCCATTTACCAATTTTGCTAAAATCTCCCTGTTATAGGGCCAACCCCTTGAAAGCGTTCAATATGAAATTTCGCCTATTCGCCGTTCTTATTTTCGGACTTACGATTCCCTCCTTCGCCGTCACCTCGGAGGAATATTACCAAGCGGGGCTTTCCCTTTATCAAAAGGGTGATTACCCCAATGCTATTAAGTATCTCAAGGCCGCCTTGCAGGTGGATTCCCTGAATTGGCAGGCCAACCAGGTTTTGGGTTACGCTTACTACCAGAGCCACGACAACCAGGACGCCTTATCCGCCTTTGACCGGAGCCTGGCCACCCACCCGGAGAATCCCACCCTTCGGGCCTTCTCCGACCAGGTGAGGGGCACCCTTTCCCTGCCGCCTCCCGTCACTTCCGCCACGGCCCCGCCGCCTGGTTCCGAGACGGTTCCGCAGCCCTCCTTCCGGTCCCTCCTCCCGGCTGAGACCCTCACCGTCTTCAGGCCAGGCAAGTGGTCCAATGTCCATGTGGGGCCCATCTTCGCCGCCATGGGGGATTTCCAGACCGGGGCCAAGGCCGTGAAAAATAATTACGCCCCCACCGCCGCCACCGCCAGCGTGGACAACCTCGGGGTTATTTTGGGGGCGGAAACCGGCCTCTGCATCGACAACTTCAACGCCATCAGCCTGGGATTCGACGCGGCCTTTTTCAACGGCTACAAGGACCAATTCACCTTCGGGTTCAACACCGGCACGGACAGCTTCACCCCCATGATGGCCGCCATCGAGGTCAAATATTCCAGGATCATCCCCATGGGTTCCAACCGGCTGAGGATGGGGATCGGGCCCGGCCTCTACCTCACCAGCCTGGACGCGGAACAGACCTTGAACACCACCACCATCACTTCCGGGGCCATGTCGGGTTTGGGATTCGGGGGGAGCTTGTCCTTCAGCTACGAGATCTTTTTAAGCCCCGACTTCATGCTGAATGTTTACGGGGAAGGGCGCTTCGCCTCCACTTCCAACCTGCAGGGCGATTTCCAGGACAAGGCCGGCAATGTCCACAAGATCGGGCTGGTCATGGATTCCCAAAATTTTTTGGGGACGGCCTACACCAGCTACATCGGCACCAACGGCCTGCGCTGGGCCACGGTGGATTACACGGGCGGGAATTTAGGGCTGGGGTTTTCCTACAGGTACTAAAAGGGCGTCCTTCGCTGTCCGCCCTCCGCGAAGGCTCAAGGAAAAACTTGCCCCTCCTCACTCTATCCTCTCCCGCAGGCAAACCCGTGGTTTCCGACGTTCCAAGGCTATCACCTTGAGAGTGAATGAAAACCATTCATTCCTTTTATGATCACCAGCATAAAATAAATATCGTCGATCATTTAAATTTAAGCCGTAGCCATTTTTCTGTTCAAAAGGAATGAATTATGAAACGGATCCTGATTTTCGCGGTGCTGGTTTTCTCATTTACCTTTCTGTTGTCTTCCTGCATGCTTCGTCGGGGAGTGGTGGTCGGCTCCAGGCCCGGCGGGCCGCAGGTCCGGTATCAATACTGGTACTATCCCTCGTTTCAAGTTTATTTTGATGTCGAGCGGAAAGTTTATTACTATCCCGAAAACGGCGGTTGGCACCAATCCCCCAACCTACCCTCAAGATACTCAGGCACCTCATCCCACGTGACGGTGGAAGCGGATTCGGACAAGCCATATACGGATTTCGAGAAACACAAGATGAGATATCCGGGTTCCGAGGGTAAACAAAAAAACAAGAAGTGGCGGGACACGCAAGAGTAGTTTGGGGTGATCCAAACCGCTATTTAGAAACGCCGCCCGAGTCCTTGGATTCCGGCGGCGTTTTCATTTTTTAATCGCCTTCCACTTGTAGGGCCCGATGATGTCCTGGAGCAGGCCCAGCTTGGGGCCTTCCAGCCAGAGTCCGGCGCATTTCCCGCAAATATCCAATTCGATCTTTCCGAACTTCACCGCTTCCATCCGCTTCGAACAAAAGGGACAAATGAGGAAGGGCGGCTTCTTTCTCGGCTCGAAAAAAGAGGGGGTCTTGTGGCCCCGTTCCTCCGGGCCGATCTGGATTTCCTTTTTGCCCTGGGGCTGGAGCTTCATCATCCCATCCCGCGGGACCCCCACACCCCCGCATTCGGCGCAATGAACCACTTCGAGGGAATCTAAAGAAGCGGGATAAAGGGGGATTTTGCAGATGGGACAGGTGGGACCTTTGGCTCCCACGCTGGCCAAACCCTCCGTCTTCACGAGGGGCTTGCGGCAGGAAGGACAGACCTTTTCCGCGCCCGTTAAGGGCTGGTCGCAGCGGGGGCATCGGGAGGATTCAGGCATAGAAGGATTGTACCCCCAAACCACCTCTCACCACGAAGCCACGAAGATCACGGAGTTTATTTTTCAAAGCCAAGACTGGGACACACTTTGTGGCTTCGTGTCTTCGTGGCAATCATTTGGTTAAAACTTACGGCTTCAAAAGAGCCTTCACGTCCGCGTCGACGCCTTCCGGCTCCACGGTCGTGGCGAATCGCTTCACGGGAACGCCCTTGTCGTTGATGAGGAACTTGGTGAAGTTCCAGCCGATCTCGCCCTGGCCCGACTCATCCTTCAATTTGCCCTTCAGGAACTTATAGAGAGGGTCCGCGTGGTCGCCATTGACCATGATCTTGGAGAAAAGAGGAAACTGGACGTTGTACTTGCTCGTGCAGAAGGCCTTGATCTCCTTGTCCGTTCCCGGCTCCTGTTCCTTGAACTGGTTGCAGGGAAAGCCGAGGATGACGAAGCCCTTGGCCTTGTACTCCTCATACAACTTTTCCAACCCCTCGTATTGGGGCGTATGGCCGCACTTGCTGGCTACGTTGACGATGAGGAGGGTCTTGCCCTTATACTTGGCGAGCGAGACCATCTTGCCGTCGATGGTCTTGGCTTTGAACCCGTAAACCGTATCGGCGGCTCGGGCCAAGCCAGCGCCTGCCGTTGAGACCAGCATCGCCGCCAAAACAAAACCAAAAAGCTTTCTCATCTTGTCCTCCTGGATATTTTTAATTCCACCCTTATTACGCCACAGCCCTTGCCTGAAAATCCATGGGGTAATCCATAAAAAACCCCTGTTCCTTCCGGCATTTTAGGGTGGTTCCGCCCCCAGGGGGGCTTTACAATCTAGGGATACCCATGAAAAAAACGAGCTCCCAAGCCCCATCCCCACTCAAAATACTCGTCTTCTCCTCCAAAGGCCTGGGAACCGGCTGCGCCCTCCGGGCCCGCTACATCGCCGAGGCCTTCCGCAAAAGGGGCCACCAGGTCGAGTTCGTGAGGCCAATTCCCAGCCTTCCCCTTTGGATCGACATGGCCCTCTCCAAGCCCTATTACTTTTTCAAATCCCTGGGAACCCGCAGCGACGCGGTCATTGCCATCAAACCCTATCCCACCGTGGTGCCGGCGCTTTGGTGGCAGAGGCTGCTCGGCGCGAAAGTCGTCATCGACGTGGACGATCTGGACTACGACTACAGCCATGGCGCTTTCCGGGATTTCCATCGTTGGCTCCAGAAGCCCTGGCCCAAGTGGGCGGACTTTGTCACCTTCCACACGCCCCACCTGGTGGATCCCCTGCTCCACGTCTTCAAGGTTCCCGAATCCAAATTGGTCCAACTGCCCCAGGGCGTGGACACGGAACTTTTCAGCCCGAAACCGGTTCGGAATGAAAATCTTCCCGGCATCGCCTCGGCCCTCTTGAAAAATACCCAGGCCAGGCCCCTGCTGGTGTTTACCGCCCACCTCAACGTGGCCTGCGACCTGGAACCTGTGCTCAAATCCCTCCAAATCCTCTTGAAGTCCTCTCCTCAGGCCAATCTTTTAGTGGCGGGCGGAGGCCCGGACGAGGGGCGATTCAAGCGCATGGCCTTGGACCTCCATATCGCCCCCTCGGTGCATTTCACCGGTTACCTTTCCCCCGGCCAGGTCTCGGCCTGCCTGAAGATCGCCGACGCGGCCCTGGTCTATTACAGCGACAATCCCGTGAACCGCCACCGGGCCTCCATGAAACTGCGGGAAGCCGTGGCCAGCGGCTGTAAAGTCATCGCGACCCAGGTGGGCGAGATCGGCCAGTGGAAAGAGGCCCTTTTTCTCTCCAAACCCGATCCGGCCCACTTTTCCCAGGCGGTTTTGGGGGCTTTGGCGTCCAAAAAATCCCCCAAGCACGGCGCTTTACTGGTAAAAAAGTGGGACTGGACGAACTGTATAAAGGAATTGGAAACGGCCCTTTCTCACCACCAAGACACCAAGACACCAAGGAAAACGTAATCGTGACCATCCAAACTTTTTTTAACAGTGCGGCCGTTCATCCCTCTCTTTGTCGAATTTCAAAAAGTTACCATTATTTTTTCTTTCCATCTTTCCATTCTTGGTGCCTTGGTGCCTTGGTGGTAAAAATGACGGGGTGGATATGAGACGTCTCAGCTCGTTGGCCTTCCTCCTGGGGCCGGTCCTCTTCATCCTCCTGCTGCGGATGGTGGACTTGAAGGCCACTTGGCGCCTGCTGGAATCCGCCAACCTCTGGTGGGTGGCGGCCGCCTTCCTCTTTCTCCTGCCGGAGATCTTCATCAAGGGCCTGAGGCTCGTGACCCTCTGCCGAACCTTCCACTCGAGGCTCACCTTCAAGAATTCCATTTGGGTCTACCTGGCGGGCCAGCCCCTGGGGGCCGTGACGCCGGCCAAGCTGGGGGACATCGTCCGGGTGCTCGGCATCGGGCGCTGGGGCTCGCTCCGGCCCCATTCGGCCTTCGCGGTCCATGTGGCCGACAAGGTTTACGACCTGCTGGCCCTGGTGCTGCTGGCGGCCACGGGCCTGATCACCTTGATCGCCCAAAGCGAGTTCAAGGGCCCGGCGGTGGCGGCCCTCATGGGCATGGGCATCGGCATCCTCATCATGTTCCTTTTCCTCAACCCCCAATGGATGAGGCTCATCATCAAGCCCCTCCTTCTCTTCCTGGCGCCGAGGAAACTCGCCGAGCAGTTGAAGGCGCACGGCCACGAGTTTTACAAGGACCTCCTGAGCCTGTTCCAGCCCTCCCACCGGCTGATCCTTCCCTTTATCCTCTCCCTGGCAGCCTGGACGGCGGTCCTGGTCCGCACTTACTTTTGCTCCCAGGCCGTGGGATTGCCCCTTTCCTTCATCACCATCGCCCTCATCCTCCCGGTGGTCATTGTGATAGAATTCCTTCCCATTACCATCTTGGGCTTCGGCATCAGGGAGGCGGCCTTGTTCTTTTTCCTGGCTTCACCCCTGGTCTCAAAGGAAGGCCTCATCTCCTTCTCCATGATGACGGTGGTGGCGGGGCCCCTCCTGACCTCTTTGGTCGGCATCTATTTCGCCATGAAGCTCTTCGCCACAAAGGACGGCAAAGCGTGATCCAAGAATTAATCCTGAACCACGAAGACACCAAGACACGAAGAAAGATTAAATCCTTTCATCATTTTAAACTTGATGATTTTGCCGTTCTTAGCTTCCTTCGTGCCTTCGTGGTTAAAACGGGATGCGTTTCATGAATAAACTTTCCTACAGCGTCGTCATCGCGGTGGACCGGGTGGATAAGGACCTTCCCGTCCTGAGCGGTTTGGCCAAGCTTCCCGCCCCGCAAAGGCCCAGGGAAATCTACGCCTCCATCGGCAAGAATCCCTCGCTCCAGCGCAACCTGGGCGTGGCCCAATGCAAAAGCCCGCTGGTCTATTTCCTGGACGACGACAGCGTGGTGGGCCCCAACACGGCCCGGGACCTGGTCTCCCACTTCGAGGACCGCCGCACCGCCGTGGCGGGGGGCCCCAACCTGGTGCCGCCCGACGCCATCTCCTTCGAGAAAACCGTCAACGCCGTCCTGGCCTCCTGGATGGGAAGCTTCAAGGTGCGCAACCGCTACGCGGCCATCGGGTCGGTGAAGGAAGCCACGGAAAAGGACCTGATCCTCTGCAACATGATGGTGCGCCGGGAGACTTTTTTGGCCGAAGGCGGCTTCCGGGTGGACCTCTTCCCCAACGAGGAGAATGAGTTCCTGAACCGCCTGCTCCACCAGGGCCACAGGATGGTCTATGACCCCCGGGGCGCGGTCTACCGCTCGAGGCGCAAATCCCTCTGGGCCTTCTGCTACCAGGCCTTCCGCTATGGAAGGGGCAGGGCCAGGCAGATGAAAGTCTACCCCTGCCTTTCCGATATCATTCACCTGGCCCCGGCCTTCTTCCTTTTTTACCTGCTCTCGCTGGCCCTGCCCTTCGGTTTTCCCGGTTCCTCAAACTTATTATTTTCGATTTTCAAAAACCCCCTTTGGTGGGCACCCCTGGGCCTCTTTATTTTGGGATCCATCGGCACCGGCGTCTCCGCCGCCTCCTGGCACCGCCGCTTCCCGGACGCCTTTAAAGTCCCGGTCCTTATTTTCCTGAGGCATTCTTTCTACGGCTTCGGGCTGATCGCCGGCTTCTTTTCCTCCATTCCGCCACCTCCCCTGGAAGTTTCGGTCTTGAAAGTCCAATGGGCCAAAAAAGGTTTCCGCTTTATCCCCGTCAAGCCATCCCCAGGGAGGCCCTAACCCTAATGGAGCAAAATCCCCCCCCGAACAAATTACGGACGGCTGTCGGCATCTACCTGGCCGCGGCCTTCACCGCCTTTTTGCCCTGCCTGCTTTTCCAGAAAGCCTATTTCGCCAACGACCTCCTTTATTACTACGGAATCTCCCGTGTCTTCATCCAAGAACAGCTCGCCTCGGGCCATTTCCCCCTCTGGCGCCCCCTGCTCTTGGGGGGCCAGCCCTTCTTCGCCGACCCCAACTCCATGGCCGTTTATCCCCTTCACTACCTAACCCTGCTCTTTTCCCCTTCCTATGGGTTCGGCGTTTTCTTTTTCCTTCACATGTTCCTCGCGGCCCTGGGGGCGCATTTTTGGCTGAAGGCCCTGCGCCTGTCGGAAAACGCCTGCCGCATGGGGGCCCTCTTCTACGCCTTGTCCGGTTTCTTCTGGTGGGAGCTGATCCACCCGCCCATCCTTTCCGCCTTCGCCTGGTTCCCCTGGTTCCTGGCGGCGTTGGAAAAACTCCACAAGGAACCCAAGCCCCTCAACGCCTTTTGGGCGGGATTGAGCTACGCCCTGATTTTTGTCTCAGGCAACTTCCAAATCGCCCTGGGGATTTTTTACACCGGCCTCCTTTACCTGGCCCTCCGGATGGCGGACAAGCACGGCTGGAAGCCCCTCTTCACCCTGCCTTTCCAATCCAAGGAACATTTCAGGAAAACCCTGATGGTGGGGCTCTTCGCCTTTTGGGGCGGCTTCCCCCTCTTCTTCCACCTGGTTCCCGCCGCGGAGCTTTCCCATTTTTCCAACCGTTCCCCGGACCAATCCAATTACGAAAAATTCGCCGGCACCTTCTCCATGAGGCCCTGGACGATTTACGAGTTCCTTTTCCCCACGGCCGGCGTTCCCTCCGGCGACACCATCGAGAACGCCATCCAAAGGGTCACGGACAACGCCAACATCGACAATAACTTCCTGGGGAATTTCGGCTACCTGGGGGCCTGGATCCCCCTATTGATGTTCCTCGCCTTCCAACGGAAGGAAAAAAAGTTTCTCTGGATCCTGGCGGGCCTTTCCGCGGTTTCCATCGCCGCGGCCTTCGGGCGCTATTTCTTTTTCCATCCCTTTCTTTGCGCGGTGGTCCCCGGATTCAACCTGGTCCGGGCCCCCTTCCGCTTCATCGACACTTATGTCCTTTGCGCCTGCGCCCTCGCGGCCTTCGGCTATCAGGCCCTGGACCAGGCCAAGGAAGATCCGCGCAAGAGTTCCCAACTGGGCTTCATCGGCCTGGTTTACGCCTCGGTCCTGCTGATCGCGTCCCTGATCCGGGCCGATGAAACATGGCGGGAGATCCTCGCCCTGGGGCTCGGCGCGGCGGGACTTTCCCTCTTGAGCTGGACCCAAACCTGGAAAAAAATGGGCATGGTCCTGTTCCAAGCCGCCCTGATCCTGCCCCTCTTCCTCTCCGGCTGGTCCGATTTCAGTCTGGGCGACTCTTCCAACTTCGCCTATGAGGGAAAATTCCCGATCACCTCGACGCTGGGCAAAAGCTATCCCCTTTCCCGCTTTTATATGGATGCCAGCCAGCCTGGCTATCCCATCCTGACCGGGGGTAAGGCCTATCAAATGAACCTCCCGGAAAACCTGCCCGAGGCCCTGGGTTTCCGTTCCACCGGCGGCTACAACCCGATCTTCCTTAAAAAAACCGCCGAGCTCAAACAACTGCCCCAAGACACCTTCCTTCAATTAATGGGGGTTCGGGGCGTCCTGGAAGGCAGGGACCTGGGCCCTCAAAAGGGATTCAAGCCCCAGGTGTTGGACAGCCTGCGCCTTTATGAAATGGAAAAACCCGGGAGCTTCGTGACGACCCCCTTCCAGGTCCAGGTCCTGCCGGATGAAACCCAAGTCCTGGCGTCCATGAAAAACCCCGGCTTCGTTCCGGAAGACCAGGCCCTGCTTTCCGAGGCCCTGCCTGCCTCCATCACCTCCCAATTGCCCCGCCAAAAGGCCCAGCTGAAAGCCCTGCTGGTCTCCGACGACGCGGACCACCAGGTCTTTTCCGTGACCTTGGACAAGAACAGCCTGGTGACCTTCTCGGAAATCGTCTATCCCGGCTGGAAGGCCCTCTTGGACGGCCAGCCCGCGGCCCTCCTGACCTCCAACCACGTATTCCGGACGGTCTTTGTCCCGGTGGGCAGCCACCGGGTGGAATTCATTTACGAACCCCTCTGGGCCAAACCCATCGAGGCCTCAGCCCTGCTTTGGATCCTCTCGGTGCTGGCCTACGCTTTCCTGCACAACCGGAAAAAACCAACGGCAGCTTAGCCACGGATGAACAGGGATTAACACGGATGGAAAAATAAACCCCTATAGATAAGGTATTTTTTGACTTTAACCCGAACGATTGTCCGCCTTATCCGTTTTCATCCTTGTTCATCTGTGGCTAAATAGGTTTGGAGGTTGTCGCGAATGAAACCCAGTTATCCCAGCCGAATCCTGGCCTCAGCTCCGGCCCTGTACCTGGTCCTGTCCCTCACCGCCTTTTTCCCCTGCCTGTTCCTTGGCCAGGCTTATTTCGATAACGATTTGCTGGCCCAATTCGGCCCTTGGCGTTCCTTTTTGAGGGATCAGTTGGCCCAGGGCCATTTCCCCCTCTGGAACCCCTACAACCTGGGAGGCCAGCCCTTTTTCGCGGATCTCCAGAACATGATGCTCTATCCCTTGAATTGGCTGACCCTTCTTTTTCCGGTCGCTTATGGTTTAAGCCTCTTCTTTTTTATCCACATGTTCTGGGCCGCCGCCGGCATGCACCTGTGGCTGGCATCCCTGGGTTTATCCGAAAAAGCCTGCCGCGTCGGCGCCGTTCTCTTCGCCTGCTCGGGCTTTTTCTGGCTGGAGATCATCCACCCCCCGATCCTGGCGGCCTTCGCCTGGACTCCCTGGCTTTTTTATTTCCTGGAGGAATGGACGGGAAGGCCCAGGCCCAAGGCGGCCTTCGCGGCGGGGCTTTCCTTCGCCATGCTTTTCCTTTGTGGAAGTTTCCAGATGACCGTGGGAGCCCTATATGGAGGCGCGGCTTATTTCGGCTTCCGCCTTTTAACCCCGAAACCTCCAACCAGGCCCAAGATCCTCCGGTGGGCCCTTCTCTTCCTTTGGGGCGCCCTTCCCCTCCTCGCCCAATTTATTCCCACGCTGGAATTCTCAAGGCTCACGG
This sequence comes from uncultured bacterium, assembly GCA_964624625.1. Classification (GTDB taxonomy): domain Bacteria; phylum Oederibacteriota; class Muellerivitia; order Muellerivitales; family Muellerivitaceae; genus PALSA-1180. The sequence goes on along the minus strand of CAZUXW010000030.1, from coordinate 12,313 downwards.
TCAGGGGCTCCGCCCAGCCGGATTACGCCGGCTTCAGCGCCAAGCCCGCCTTGAAGGCCCTTTCCCTCCATCAATTTCTCTTTCCCCGCCTCCTTCTTCCCGAGGACAAAGCCCTGGACCACATGGTTCAGGAATTCCCGGAGAATGGCACCTATGACTGGGCCGGCAACTGGGGTTACCTGGGAATCTGGGCCCCGCTTTTAGGCCTGGCGGCCCTCCGCCGAAAAGGATCCGCCCTCCCCCTATTCCTGGCTGCCTTTGCCCTCGCCTGGTTGGCCGTGGCGCTCGGCCCTGCCACCCCCTTGCACCGGATTTTTTGCGGCCTCCTTCCCGGTTTTTCCCTCTTGAGGGCGCCTTTTCGCTTCCTGTTTCTTTACGTCCTGGGCGCCTCAGCCCTGGCGGCCTTCGGGTTTGAGGCCCTGTCCTCTCCCGGGAAAAAAAACAACAGCCCCAAGCTTCTCCTGATCCTCGGGGGCCTCCTTCTGATTCCCTCGCTGGCGGCAGGACTCCACGCCTGGCGGGAAACCCTTTCCCTGTCCCTGGGCCTGGGCGCCTTGGGCTGGCGCTGCTTCCGGCCTTCCCGGACCCAAAGGGAATGGCCCATTTTCCAGGCGGCCTTGTTCCTTCCGCTTTTGTTGAGCGGCTGGGGGGATTACCCCACCGGGCCCTCCTCTAATTTTGATTTCGTCAAAAACTCGATGAGCCTCCCCCAAATCAGCCAGGCGGTTCGTCCCCTCCGGGTGATTTTCGGGAACCAGATGCTCTATCCCATCCAAACGAAAGGGCAAAAATACGTCGTCAATTACCCCCAAAACGCCGCCGTTGTTTTCCACCTTAAAAATTTCGGCGGCTACAATCCCCTGGCCATGAGCGTCAAAAAGGACCTTGCCCGACTCCCGATGGCGGCCGCGGAAAGTTTGGGGGCCTTAACGGGAATCCTCAGCATGGATCCGAATTTAAAAATTGAGGGGTTCCAGCCCCATCCCTTCCCGCCCTTCACCCTTTACCTCTCGGAAAAAACTTTGGCCCTGGCCTTTGCCCCGGGACTCGTGGAACTTATCCCGGACCGGGCGGAACGCCTGAAGCGGATGGAGCGGCCAGGCTTCGACCCGGAACAGGAAGCCCTTCTCTCGGAAGCGCCGCCAGGCCTTATCCTTCCAGCCCGCCGGCCGGCCGCCGACCTGAAATGGGATTTGAGGGAGGATGGGGTGGACCAACAGGCCTACGAGGTGGAATTAAACCGGGACAACCTGGTGGTCTTCAGCGAGGTCGCTTTTCCCGGTTGGAATGCCTCGGTCGATGGATCACCGGCGCCCCTTTTTACCGCCGACCACTTCCTTCGGGCCCTTGTCCTTCCCGCCGGGCGCCACCAGGTGGTATTCCGGTTTGAGCCTGTTTGGGTCCATCCGATCGAATGGGGTTTGATATTATGGATTCTCTTAACAGCGGGCTTCTGGTTTTTAAAAGGCGGCCCCTTCAGGAAATTCCCCATTGCGTAATCCCTTACTGGCCCTTCTTAAACAATCCGCCCTCGCCCTAGGGGGACGCGGCTTGGGGCGGGTCAAGCCCCTCCGGGTCCTTTATGATTTTTGTTTTCAGCTCCTCAAACCCCGCCGCGTTTGGGTCCAGGGCCAACGGATGTGGCTGGATGACAAGGACACCCTGGAATTGGCCACCCGGGAAATTTATGAGCCGGTGGAAACGGACCTCTTCCTCAAAAACCTTCCCAGGGGCGGTGTGGTTTTGGACATCGGCGCCAATATCGGCTATTACACCTTGATCGCCGCCAGGCTCGTGGGACCCCAAGGCCGGGTCTACGCCTTTGAGCCGGATCCCTCCAATTTCCAACTGCTGAAAAAAAACGTCGAGGCGAACGGCTACCGAAACGTGGTCCTGGTGAATAAGGCCGTTGCCCAAAAAACCGGGACCCTGCGCCTTTTCCGGAACGAGGTGAATTTAGGCGACCATCGGATTTACGATTCCAAGGACGGCCGCCCCTCCATCGCCGTCGCGGCGGTGGCCCTGGACGATTTTTTTAAAAAAATAGACAAGCCTGTCCAATTCATTAAAATGGACATCCAAGGCGCCGAAGCTTCCGCCTTGGATGGGATGAGGGGCCTGATCCGGAAAAACCGGTCCTTAAAACTGGTGACCGAATTCTCGCCTAAAAGCCTGAAAACCTGCGGTTCGGATCCGGGGAAATTCCTGCGGAACCTGGGAGAAATGGGCTTTCGGATCCAGGAAATCTCGGAAAAAGAAGGGAGGGTCAGGGCCGTCCAGCCCCAAGCTTTGCTCCAGAGGTTTCCCGGCGGCAATGAGGACTATACGAACCTGTTCTGCGTCAAGGGCGGTTAACCGCCTGGTTGCAAGGAGCGAACAGGGCAAGGCCTCTTTTTACCCGAATAAATCTTCATTCTTACTCTGTGTAACTCCGCGAACTCTGTGGTGAAAAAGGGGTGTTTGATGTTGACTCAAAACCAATTCGTCCGGTCCCACGGCCTGGGCAACGACTACCTCGTCATGGATCCCTCGGTCCTTTCCTTTAAGCTGACTCCCGCCAACATCGTGAGGATCTGCAACCGCAACACCGGGGTGGGTTCGGACGGCATTCTGGCCTTGGAAAAGTCCCACTCGTCCGAGGCGCGCCTTCGGATTTACAACCCTGACGGCAGCGAGGCGGAAAAAAGCGGCAACGGACTGCGCATCTTCTGCAAGTTCCTCTTCGAGCACGGCTACACCAGCAGGAGTTTTTTCGAGATCGAGACGGCCGGAGGCATGGTCCAGGCCCAATTGCACCTGGTGATCGGCAAGGCCGTGGCCGTGACGGTGGAGATGGGCAGGGCCGAGTTCGAGGCGTCCAAGATCCCCGTCAATGTCCCGGACGGCGGAGCCGAGGTGCTGGACAGGCTTATCCCGGAAATTAAGCCGGGAAAAAGTTTCCGGATCAACTGCGTTTCCATGGGGAATCCCCATTGCGTGATTTTCGCCGACAACCTCGAGCAGGCCGAGGCCATGGCCCATGAGTTCGGGCCCCTCTTCGAGCACCATCCCCTCTTTCCCAACCGGACCAACGTCCAATTCGCCGTGGTCGACAACCGGAAGGAAGTCTCCGTGAGGATTTGGGAAAGGGGTGCGGGCTATACCCTGGCCTCCGGCTCCTCTTCCTGCGCGGTGGCGGCGGTCTGCGTGAAAAGGGGCTTCACCGACAAGAACCTGACCATCCACATGCCGGGCGGCGACCTGTCCCTCCAGATCAGCGATAAGTTCGACCTGACCATGAAGGGCCCGGTGGAGGAGATCTGCCTGGGAACGGTCACGGGCGAACTTCAACAGTATCTCGAAAAGAATTCTTAGCCACAGATGAATGGGATGAACGCCGATAAAGAATAAAACATCCCCATTTTGGTTTAACATTTCTAATTCCCCCACTTTAACAAAGGGGGTTTAGGGGGGATTTTGAAGAAACGGCGCAAGCTCAAATTCCAAACCCAACCCATCAAGACGCTCAAGAAGAGGCTCAATCCCCCTGTGTCCCCCTTGGTCAAGAGGGGAAATCATGCCGAGGCTCCCTGGGACAAATTCCTCCCCTACCTGGCCTTAACCGCGTCGTTCCTTTTTTGTTTTAAGGATTGGTTCTCCCGTTTCAATTCCGAGATTTTTCTCTCGCTGGATTCCACCGTCCTCTATTACCCGGTTTACCAATGGGTCCACCAGCACCTGGCCCAGGACAAACTCCCCCTGATCTGCGACCTGGCCTATCACGGGGCGCCCCTAGCGGCCGTTTCCATGGCGGGGGTCCTTTCCCCCGTCCTTTGGATTTTCCACCTGGCCTCCTCCCCCGTGGTGATGACGAATCTAATTTTCCTCGCGCCCTTCGCCATCTTCCTGTTCGGAACCTATGTCCTGGGCCGTCAAATGGGGTTTTCGGTCTCCGCCTGCCTGCTCCTGGCCTTCCTTTGGACCTATAACGGCCAGAGAATGGCCCAATTGGACCATTGGAACGTGGCTTGGGCCTGCGCCTTTTTCCCCTGGGCCTTTTGGGCCCTCTTACGCCATTACTCGAGGGGTTCCCTCTTTTGGCTGGCGCTCTCAGGGTTGTTTTGGGGCCTGAACCTCCTTTCCGGCCATCCCCAGATATTCTTTTTGGAGGGACTCTTTTTCCTCAGCTGGGCATTTTTATCCGCCGATTCTCGCCTTTCCCCTTTCCCTCAAGGGGAGAGGGCCAGGGTGAGGGGGATTTTTAATGGACGACTGTTTGCCGTTTCAGGATTACTTCTTGGTGCGCTTATCGTCGCCTCACCCCTCCTCTTTTTCACTTTCGAGAATCTCGGCATGGACGGTTTTCATTTTCAATGGGGCGAAGTGGACCGCTTCTTTCACTCTTGGACTCCCCTGAACTTCCTGACCCTCCTCTTTCCCTGGTTCTTCGGCAGGGACCAATTTGACCGGGCTGATTCCACCTATTGGTGGCAGTACCAGTTCGTGGAAATGCAGGTGGCCTTTTCCATCATCGGCCTTTTCTTCATCCTGCTCTTCCTCTTGGGAAAAAATCCGCAACGCCGCTGGATCGGGTGGACGGCTTTGTTCGGACTGGCCATGGCCCTTGGTAAATTTTTCCTGGTATATGGATTAGTCCAATCCCTTCCCATTTTCTCGTGGTTCCGCGATCCCGCCCGCTATTGGCACTTGATCACTTGGGTGGTCGGCCTAGGGGCGGCTTATGCTTGGGATGAGTGGTTTAATACAAGTCCCCCTCACCCTAGCCCTCTCCCTCCAGGGGCGAGGGGAAATAATAAAAAAACAGCGCTATTCCCCTCTCCCTCCAGGGGAACAGCGCAAAAGCTTAAAACATCGATTCCCCCGCCCCTGGAGGGAGAGGGTAGGGTGAGGGGGATATATATTGACGAGCCGTTATTCCGGCTAGGCCGTAACCTAGCCCTAGGTCTGGCCGGCTTCTCCTTTCTAGCGGTCCTCCTGGGAGGCCTGCTCCTTCACTTCGGCAGGACCTACCTGGTCCAATCCGCCGCCTGGGCCATCCAGCGTTTCCTGTTGGGCGATTCCCTGCACCAGCAGCCCCTGTCCGCTTATCTGGCGCGCCTTCCGGAAAAACTGGGAGCCCTGACTGAGAGCCTCAATCCGGCCAATCCCTGGGTCCTATTCCCCTTCCTGTTTTTGGCGGCGCTGGCGGCGGTCATCTTGAACCGTAAAAATGGAAGCCTGGATCTTCAGAAGGGAATCTTGCTGGCGCTGGTTTTCGCGGACCTGATGATTTTCCAGATGCCATTGGGCGATGTCTTTTACAAACCTTCCGATATCCCGGCGCCGGCTTACGAAGCCCCCGCGAACCGTTCGCTGGTGATGCTTTACCGGAACACCTCGCCCCTGCCTCCCCAGTATGGGGAAATGGCCTATCCCAACATGAACCTGGTGTCAGGCCGCCCCAACCTGGTCATCGACGCCAACCCGGCCCTGCCGGGCTACGATAAAATTTTGAAGGAGTTCGGCTGGTTTTCCTGGGTTTACCAGGACCGGGATCCGGTGGGATTCAGCAAACACATCGAGGAACTGCGACTATTAGGAGTGGATCAAATCGTATCCGATAAGGCGCTTGATCTTCCCGATCCCTTTGAAACGGTCCGGGATCACTACCCTTTTGTTTATTCGCTGCCGGGCGCCTATCCAAAAGCCTGCATTGGCGCCCAACCCATGAAATCCTTGGCCCTCGACCTCGAAAGCACGCGACTTAAAGTCCTTCAATGGGACGAGACTCGTTTGGCCATTGACGCGAAAGGAAGCGAATCAAGGGTTCAAGGCGCCCATGGGGCGGACGGCCTCATTTTGCCCGACCTTTTACTTCTTCAAAAAACTTTTCTGCCCGGTTGGAAAGCCGCCCTCAACGGCGTTCCGACAAAACTGGGACGAAATTCCGGCGTTTTGATCTCGGTCCCGCTTCGGACCGGGGACAACCTCGTCTCCTTGAGGTACGAGCCCCTCAGCCTTCGAGCCGGCTTTTTCCTCTTTTTCCTCTTTTTCGGGGTCTTTACCTTCCTCCTATTGCGGCTCTGGACGGCTTGAGTCGCCTCCCCAACCGCATTACAATGCCCACTCGTTTCGAACCCGCTTAACTTTGGAACCTATGCTGTAGGGTCAGGCCGCCGCGCCTGACCAGGGCTGCCCCAGGGGGCCGCCCCTACAAAAACCACAAGGAACCCGACATGAAAAACAAAATGAAACGCCGCTCCTCCATGATGACGGAGGGAGACAAGCGGGCGCCCAACCGAGCCATGCTGCGCGCCGTGGGATTCCAGGACGCGGACTTCGAGAAGCCCATCGTCGGGATCGCCTCCTCCTGGAGCGAGATAACCCCCTGTAACTACCACTTGAACGAATTGGCCGAGAGGGTGAAGGGCGGCCTCCAGGCCGCCGGCGCCATGGGCCAGACCTTCGGCACCATCACCGTTTCCGACGGCATTTCCATGGGCCACGAGGGAATGAAATTTTCCCTCGTTTCCCGCGAAGTCATCGCCGATTCGGTGGAAACCGTCTCCAACGCCCAGCGCTTTGACGGCCTGGTCACCATCGGCGGCTGCGACAAGAACCTGCCGGGATGCCTGATCGGCATGGGCCGCCTCAATATCCCCTCCCTTTTTATCTACGGCGGCACCATCATGCCGGGCCACTACAAGGGCAAGGATATCGACATCGTCTCGGTTTTCGAGGCGGTCGGTAAATTCAGCACCGGACAAATCAACAAGGAAGAATTGAAGGCCATCGAGTGCAACGCCTGCCCCACGGCCGGCTCCTGCGGCGGCATGTACACGGCCAACACCATGGCCTCGGCCATTGAAGCCCTCGGCATGGCCCTGCCCCACGACTCCTGCCAGCCCGCCATCGGCGAGCCCAAGCGGATCCTGTGCGACCAGGCCGGAGCGGCCCTGGTGAACTTGATCCGGAAGGATATCCGTCCCAAGCAAATCATGACCAAGAAGGCTTTTGAGAACGCCATCACGGTGGTCATGGCCCTGGGCGGTTCCACCAACGCGGTGCTCCACCTGATCGCCATGGCCAAATCCATCGGGGTGAATTTAACCATTGATGATTTCAACCGCATCGGCGACAAGGTTCCCCATCTGGCGGACCTGAAACCCAGCGGCAAATACGTGGCGGCGGACCTGGACCGCATCGGCGGCATTCCCGCCGTCATGAAGCTCCTGCTGGAAGCCAAGCTCATCCACGGGGATTGCCTGACGGTGACGGGCAAAACGGTGAGGGAAAACCTGAAGGTTGCCGCTCCCCTGTCCAAGAACCAGCCTATCATCAGGCCCCTGTCCGATCCCCTGCACCCGACCGGGCCCATGGTGATCCTCAAGGGCAACCTGGCCCCCGAGGGAGCCGTCGCCAAGATTTCCGGTCTCAAAGTGATAAAACACACGGGCCCGGCGAAGGTGTTTAACGGCGAGGAAGCCACCTTCGCCGCGATCGAGAAAAAGAAGATCAAGGCCGGCGACGTGGTCGTCATCCGCTATGAGGGCCCCAAGGGAGGTCCCGGCATGAGGGAAATGCTGGCCATCACCGCGGCCCTGGTCGGCCAGGGACTGGGTGAAAAGGTCGGATTGATCACGGATGGAAGGTTTTCCGGCGGAACCCACGGGCTCGTGGTGGGCCATATCGCCCCGGAAGCCCAGGTGGGGGGGCCTATCGGTTTGATAAAGGACGGGGATCTCATTACGATCGACGCGCCCAAGAAGAAGCTGGAATTGCACGTGAGCACGGCCGAATTGAAGAAACGCAGGGCCAAGTGGAAGCCCATCGCCAATCCCTACCCCAAGGGTGTGCTGGGCAAGTACGCCTACCTGGTCTCCTCGGCCAGCCAAGGCGCCGTCACGGACGAGTTCAACCACTAATCAAACTGGCAACCAATTAGCCACCGATGAACACGGATTAACACGGATGGGATTAAGGCCTTAACCTAAAGAGCCTTTGGTCTTATCTGTGTTAATCCGTGTTCATCTGTGGCTAACTTATTTTTGTGGTTGTTGGGGCTGGTTTTGGGCAAAAAAAATCGGGCGGGTCCGAAGGACCCACCCGATGGTTTGGAAGTTTCAGGCTGTTGCCAACCCGAAACTTTAAGAAACTAAAACTCCCAAAATTACTTAGCGGCGGGAGTCGTAGAAGCGGCCGGGGCAGCAGCAGCAGCGGCAGCCTTGGCCTTCTTCGCCTTCTTCGCCTTCTTGGCCTTTTTGGCCTTCGGGGCGGGGGCGGCAGCGGCAGTGCTAGCAGCCGGAGCAGCGGCTTCGTCAGCCATCACAACGCTGGTCATACCCAAGAACAACACAGCCAACAACGCGGCGAAAAAACGCTTCATGAAAATCCTCCTTGAATTTAAAACAACGGTTAAACCCGTCGTTTTACAAAAAATCAACCCAGTGCCGAAGCACGGGGTCAATTAAAGGCGTCATTTTAGGGGTGTTTAAACGGTAATTCAACTTTTTTTCTTCGGTCAAACCATGGCTTTTTCCTTCATTTCAGGGGTTTTAGCCCTTTAAGAAGGTTTGCCAAGCCAGCCTGGCGGCCCCCACTACCCCCATATTATCCCCTAATTTAGCCA
>CAZUXW010000030.1:0-3605 GCA_964624625.1 uncultured bacterium | reverse complement strand
TGCCAAGCCAGCCTGGCGGCCCCCACTACCCCCATATTATCCCCTAATTTAGCCATCTTGAACTTCAATCCCCTCAGGTGGGAGGCAAAACAGCGGGTTTTGAGTTCCTTCATCATGGGCTTCATCAAAAGATCACCCGCTCCCGCCACACCCCCGCTAAAGATGATGATCCCGGGGTTTAAAAGATGGATCGCCGTGGTCAGTCCCACCCCCAGCATTTGGCCGGCCTTGGCGTAAACCCCCAAAGCCTTCTGGTTTCCGGCCTCGGCCATCTTTTGAAAGCTATAGGCTTCCATTGGCTCTCCCGCAGGGGGTTTCAGCCCCGCCTCGGTGGCCATCCGGACGATGCCGGTGGCGGAGCAATATTGCTCGAGGATGCCGCTGTTGCCATAAGGCGCCCTGGGACCCCGCGGATCCACGACGATATGGCCGATATGGTTGCTGACGCCCCAGGCGCCCTCATAAATCTTGCCGCCCAGGATGAGTCCTCCGCCCACACCCGTCCCCAAGGTAAGGCAAAGCACGACTTTCTCATTACGGCCTGCGCCGATCCAGGATTCCCCCAGCGCCGCCAGGTTCGCGTCATTTTCGAGGACGACTTTTTTGGCCAGTTTTTTCCTCAAATAATCCACGATCCGGACATTTTTCCAATTGAGATTCGGGGTATAGATAATCAGGCCCTTTTTGGGGTTCAGGGGGCCGGGGGATCCGATGCCCACGCCGATATGGGAGGCCCAGGGCAATCCGCTGGCTTGGCTGGCCGCGTGGATGCTGTCCGCGATGCGGTTCATGACCCCCACAGGCCCTAAGGGAGCCATGGTTTTGCGCTTGTCCTTGCCCAGGACTTTCCCTTTTTGGTCCACCACGGCTGACACGATATTGGTGCCGCCCAGGTCCACCCCGATGACTGTTTTCAAGAATTTCTCCTGAAGATTAACAAAGTGGCGATATTGTAAGGGCGGAAGGCGAAATCATCAAAAAAAATATCACCCCGCAAGCGCGAAGAACCAGAGGAAAACAAGGGATTTTGGGGGTGCCAAAAATCAAACGGTTAAAAATCCAAAAAAACCTATCCATTTGAGCCACCGATGAACGCCGATGAACACCGATGAGACAAGATTTAAAATCCATTGTTGATAAGACTTTCAAAAGCAAAAGAATCTTTCGGCCTAATCGGTGTTCATCGGCGTTCATCGGTGGCTAATAGCTTGCGCCTTATCTCCGGTCGTCCCACTCGTCGGTTTCCAGGTAATTCTTTTTCTTTTCCTCGGTCCGGAAGACCCGGTAATCCACCTGGGGAAACAGGTTGTCCTTTTCCTCCAAATCGACCAAGTATTTCACGTCGATATCCTGGTGGAGGATTTGACGGGCCAATTGGTGGAACCGGATCAGGTGGGTCTTGACGCCCTTCTCGGCGTAAGAGCGGTAGTTCCCCGCCTTCATCATGAAGGCCCAATCGCTGGCCTGGGCCAATAACAGCTCCCTGGTTGCCTGGTTCAGGGCCCTGGCGGCGAAGCCGGCGGCGGGGACAGGGTGGGACGCCAATTGGACCATCTCATCGCAGGCCTTGTTCAAATGGGGATAGATCCAATCGTTGGTCTCGTTGAGCCAAAATTCCGAATAGCCGCCCAAGCCCCAGGAGGAAAATACCGGCTGGGCCGGCTGATTCACCGGAAACTTCCGGAGGTAATCCGACGGCGTGACGAGTTCCAAGGGCGATCCCTGCTGGTGGTTTTGCTTGAGGAAAAAATAGAGGAAATCCGGCCCCTCGTACCACCAATGGCCGAACAGTTCGGCGTCGTAGAGGCAGTTGATCAGGGGAGGGCGGTCCATCCATTGGGACACCTCCGCCGCTTGTTTTTTCCGCCTCTCCAGAAAGTCCAGGGCGTGCCACTCGGCTTTTTTAAGGGCCCGGCCGGGATCATAGGGTTCTTTTTGGTCCGTGGCCCCCGTCACCCGGTAGTACTTCAAGCCGGTGAAGCGGCGCAGTCCCTCGGGCTTGAGAAAGGGATGGAGATCGCCCTCGGAAAGGTCGTAGCCCGCGTCCCGGTAAAACTCCCGGTAGTCCTGGTCGCCGGGATAGCCTTCCTTGGAACTCCAAACCTGCTTGGCGCTTTCCATGTCCCTGCCGAATACCGCCGTGCCGGACGCGCAAACGATGGGGGCGAAGGTGCCGTATTTGGGACGGGGGGAAGCCTGGAGCAGGCCGTGGGACTCCACAAAAAAATATTGAATCCCTGTTTCCTTCAACAAGGACTCGAGACCAGGCTGGTAGCCGCACTCGGGCAGCCAAAATCCGATCGACTCGCGGCCGAAAAAGGACCGGTGAAGGTCCAAGGCGGTGAGGACTTGGGCCCGGACCGCCGCCTCCCGGCTCCCCAATAGCGGGAAGTAGCCGTGCGTGGCCCCGCAGGTGATGATTTCCAACCGGCCCAGGTCCTGGAAACGCCTGAGGCCTTCCATGACGTTGTGGTGGTACCGGTTGACGAATTGTTCCCGGTAGTTCCGGAGTTTCACCAGGTACATCCGCAGGACCGGCTGGAGCTCGGGCAGGGTTCTCGTCCGCTTCTCCTCCTTTTCCGCCAATCCGATCAGCTCATCGCAATAGCGGAGCGCCCGGCGCTGGAGCAAAGGGTCCAGGCACATGGAAAGGAGCGTTGGGGAGACCGAGAGGGTGAGGCGGAAGGGGATCTTTTCCTCCTCCAGCTTCTCAAATACAGCCAAGAGGGGGAGGTAGGTCTCAAAGAGGGCCTCGTTGTACCAATTCTCTTCCAGGAAATACTCATGCTCCGGATGTCGGACGAAGGGAAGGTGGCAGTGAAGGACGAGGGAGAGGTAACCGGTCATAAAGCGGGGTCAAGGGACCAGGGACTAGGGGCAGGTTTAAAAACTTCAAAAAACCCACCACAAATCTTTATCGGGGAGGTCATTATTATTTCTTTCGCCGAAAATTGGAAACTTGCGCCTGGCACCTGGTCCCTATGAACGGATATTGGAGGAAAAATGCCTGCCTGTTTTCCGACGGAGGCTGTCCGCGGAGGAAACACCTCCCGGCGTCAGGAAGGTTTCGGTGTATTCCTCCTGGGAGAAATACTCGAGAAGGCCCGCGGGCGTCTCCCATTGGGGGTCCTTCGAGGGCGCGCTCCAGGTGGAGCCGGTGAATCCGTCGGGCCCCGCGACCAGATCGTTGGACCTGGCGTAAACGAATACTTGGCCCGAGGGGGCCTTCAGGCCTATTTCCAAAAAGTAGCTTCCCCTGGGATCGGAGAGGGTGATGTAGCGGTTCATTTCCGCCGCCTCCACGAAAATTTCCTGGATCAGCTCCACCTTCCCGCCGGAATCCTTCCGGAAAACCCTCAGGACCATGGAGCTATGGCGGAACTCGTCCTGGAGCTGCTGCTTGACGGACTCGATGCTTTCCGAAGTCACTTCCCAATATGTGAAAAGGCACTGGGGATCACGGATGAAAGCCACCATTTGGGTCTCGCCCTTGCGCTGGAGTTTTTTCAGGGGTGAGGTGGGAATCCGCGGGGCTGTTGATTTTTTGGCGGCGGGGGCCTTCTCGATTTTGACTTTGGGGATTTTAACGGCTTTCGGTGCCGGGG
>CAZUXW010000029.1:30503-33678 GCA_964624625.1 uncultured bacterium | reverse complement strand
GGAGGGCTGTCCGACGCCCAAGGTCTTGGCACGGTTGAGGGCCCAGCCCATAAACTCGCTGACGAGGACGTGGTATTCCACGTCCAGCTCCTCTTCCTCGGTATGGGGCTCAAAGACCCAATGGGCGCCGCCTTGGCCGCCGGGGAGCTTGTAGTGGTCGGAAAAGGTCTTGGAGTCTCCCTGGGTGGAGTCATGGATAAAGCCAAGGTACTCCGCCGGTTTTTCCAGGTCCCAACTGTTGGAATAATCCAAGCCGCCTAAACCGGCGCTGTCCTGGGCGATGACCAGACGGAGGCTGCGGATTCCCAGTTCCTGGCAGGTTTGGTTGATGAGGGCCAATATTTCCTCGCGGCTGGAGGCCAGGTAAAGTTTTTCCTTCTGCATGGAAATAAAATGGTGGGCGATCCGGTAATGGGGCCTCAAGTGTTCCATCAGCCTGGGACCGAGGAAATCCAGGAAACCGAGGGTGGAGAGGCCAAGCCCGATCAACAAACCGTAAAGGAGCAGGACCAAGGCGGCCCAGCCGTGGTACTTGGCCAGGGTGGTCAAGGCGGTGATGCCGGGAAGGAGGGTCATGCCTAAGGCCAAAAAACAGATGTTGGGGGCGCTCCAGCCGGCGTTGTGCAGGCGGTGGTGGATATGGCCCTTGTCCGCGCGCCAAATGGGGCTGCCCCGGAAGGTGCGGCGGGAAACGGAAAGGATGATTTCCAGGGCAGGATAGGCGACCAGGAAAGTGACGGTCAGGATTTGGTAATGGAAAGGCTGGGCCAGGGCGGGATTCGGGGAAATGGTCTCGCCGTAGCTTTGCCCCAAGGCCACGAGCGCGCAGGCGATAAACATTCCCAGGCCCCCCGAGCCCGCGTCGCCCATGTAGATTTTAGCCGGTCTCCAATTGAAGGGGAGGAAGCCTAAGACCGCGCCAAGGGCGCCGAGGGACATGATCAATTGCATGCCGTTTCCCACGATCGCCGCGGCGGCGGCCAATAGGACCAGGGAACCTGCGGCAACCGTGGCGGCCAAGCCGTCCAGGCCGTCAATCATGTTGAAGGCGTTGACGATGGCGAGGATCCAGAAGACCGTTACCGGCACGCTCAAGAGCCCCAGGCTGATGGCGTGAAAGCCTGGCAGGTGCAGGACCTGGAACTGAAAGCCGAAAAAGGTGAAGGCCAGGGCGAAGACCACCTGGCCCATGAGCTTGTAACGGGCCGGGAGGATCTTGATGTCGTCCACCAGGCCCACGGCGGCCACACCCAGGCTGGCGCCGATGATGAGGAAGGCCTTCGCGAAACCGTGGTAGGTAAATGCCTTGCCGACGCTTCTGAATAGAAGGAAAGTGAGGGCGAAGGCGAGGATAAAGGCGGTGAAAGTCGCGACACCGCCCAAATAGGCGACGGGCTCCTGGTGGGTTTTCCGGTGGGCGGGAAGGTCAACAATCCCGAGACGTTGGGCGAGGCGGGCGAAAAGAGGGGTCAAGAACCAGGAAAAGACCAGGGACAAGATGAAGATGAATTGAAGGTGGTAGGATTTCAATCAAAAAACCCCGGAGAAAATTTGGAATTGGTAATTGGAAATTAGGAATTTTTTCGTCATTGAATCATCCGTTGGATTAGTTTTTTTGTCCAATCCCTCAAGACTTTTTTGGGTCTTTCGGATCCTGTTCGGTTTTTTTCGGTTTTTTGCCGTAGTTGCCGTAGCCATAGCCGTAACCGGAGCCATAGCCGTAATAACCGTATAGGCCCCGGTGGATTTCGGCCGCGTTCAAGACCGAGCCCAGGACCCTGGCGCCCACCGAGCGCAATTGCTTGAAGGCCCGGCGGAACTCGGACCTTCTCGTCCTGTCCCAGCGGCCCAAGAGAATCACTCCGTCCAACTGGGTGGCCATGACCACCGAGTCGGTGACTGGCAGGATCGGGGCCCCGTCGAAAACGACATAATCAAACTTCGATTTCATCTCGCCCACAACCCTTTTCAAGGATTCGGATCCCAAGAGCTCTGCGGGGTTGGGGGGGATGGTGCCATTGGGCAGGAGGAAAAGGTTCGGGAAGCCGGATTCCACAATCATATCCTCCAGCTTCCCCTTGCCGGTGAGGAGCTGGGGCAGGCCGATATTCTCGTTGGTCGTGGCGCCGAAAAGGACGCTGACAGTGGGTTTCCGGAGGTCGGCGTCCACCAGCAGGACCTTCTTTCCCATTTCCGCCAGGGATAGGGCAAGGTCCGCGTTGACCAGGGTTTTGCCCTCGCCCGAGCTGGCGGATAAAACGCCCAAGGTCTTGATCCGGTGGTCCACGTTGGAAAAGGTGAAGTTGGTGCGGAAGACCTTGAAGCTTTCCCGGTAGGAGGAGAATTGAAAATGGTCATCGCTGATCAAGTGCTTCCGGGAGAAGAGGTCCGTCGGGGAGAAGACCAATTTGCCGTTCTCGCGGCGGAAATTGGGGACATGGGCCAGGAGGGTGAGGCCGGTCGCCCGGTTCAGGTCGGCGTCCGCCTTGATGCGGTCTTGGAATTTGTCCAGGAGGATCGCGCCTTGGGCCCCGATGCCGAAGCCGAGGAACAACCCGATGATCACGCAAATGACCATGCTCGGCCAGGTGGGCCCTTCCGGCACCTGTGCCTTATCCACCACCACGATTCCGGAAGTGTCGGCGTTGGCCTGGATTTGGGTCTGCTGATCCTGCTGTAAAAGCAGGTTGTAGATGATCTCGTCCGATTGGGCCTCGTTGGAGGGATTGAGGTAATTTTTCTTGACGAGTCTGTCCCTTTCCAGCTTGTTCCTCATGATCGACAATTGGTCATGGACAAAGGCGTATTGGCGCCTGGCGCTTTCCTGGCTGATGGCCAGGTTGATATTGATGAAGCCCTCGGCCCAGGCATTGGCCAGGTTCGCAGCTAATTTCGGGTCGTTCTTGACGTCCACCTGGATGCCGAGGATGTCCGAATCGGCGGAATTTTTAATGCCGACGATTTTCTTGATCAGGAACGCGGAAAGGCTTTGCAGGCTGGGCTTGCGGGTTTTCAATTTAAGGATGGAGAATTTCTCGAATTGTGGGTTGTTCAGCAGGTCCAGTTTCTGGATCACGTAAGCGGCGATGGTGTTGGACTTGGCCACGTCGATATAGGTTTGGATGGGATCGCCGGTGGAAGGCAGGGAGGCCAGGTCCCGGATGGCGGTATTGGC
>CAZUXW010000029.1:0-30403 GCA_964624625.1 uncultured bacterium | reverse complement strand
GATGAGCAAAGGCGGGTAGTTCAATTGGTTGTTGAGTTGTTCTTCCTTGACTTTTTTCGCTTTTTTGGAGGCTAGGCTGCGGGATTTGGCTTCCGCTTCGGATTTCAGTTTTTTCTTATGGATGGACGAGGGGGAAGCCTTCTCTTGAGTTGACGGTTTGGGGGTCGGGGTGGCTTGGGCCCAAAGGTTTAAAGGAAGGGCCGCGGCCGCTAAGTATAGGAAGGCCGTGGGGACGGCGAAAATTTTGGCGAGGCGTTGAAAGGTATATGTCATTTCCGTTTAAATCCTTTGAAAAATTCGCAATATCATAACATAAACGGCCATTCTCCGTCCCAGCTTGACCCAGAGCCTGGAACGCGAAAAAACCACTAAAAACAATGGGGTTTTAGGAGTTTTTAGGACAATAGGTGCAACTACACTCAACAGCCGCTAACTCCAGAACTTGTTGCCGCAAGAAGGTTAATTTCCCCCTTCTTCCAAGGGGAAGACAAAATAAAAGCACGAAATGATGTATTTGGAAAACCAAACCAGCGATTTCGTCGCCCCTTGCGGGAGAGGGTAAGGGATCCAATGGCCGCCTTTTTCAGGGGGCGGTTGCCGAGTGCTTGATCCTTGAAATTTTATAAAGGGAAGTAAAGCAATGGATCCCGTTTTGAGGGTCAGTCCTTTGAGTCGTTGTTTTCCTTGGTGGATTTCGCGGTCGTGCCAGGCACCACGATGTTCTGCCGGGGATAAATTAAATTGGGATCCTGGATGGATTCCTTGTTGGCGTCATAAAGATTTTTCCAGCTGTTGCCGGTTCCCGTGACTTTCCTTCCGATGGCCCAGAGGGAATCGCCCTTATGGACTTCGTAATCGGTCTTGGGGTGGGAGGAGTTAAAGTTTTTGGCTTGGGCTTTATCCTGGTTGTCGTCGCCGAAGGGGAAAGCCAGGCCGGCGCGGGCTCCAAAAGAATTGAGGAGATTATCGGAGGGGCCGTTGATGTCGTAAAAAGCCGTCATGTCCAAATCAATGCCCTTGAAGAGGGGATGGCGGACGCCGATTCCCGCCGTCGCCTGGAAGTCGCCTTTCCACCAGCGGTGGTCGGGATCAAGGTCGTAAAAGGGGCGGAAACCCAGCCCCGCCAGGAGGTAGGGGGTCCAGGAAGATTCGGCGAAGGGCGAGATGCGGCCCAGGAGATGGGTGCCGTCCAAATAAATTCGTTTTTCATTGTCGCTGAGGGAGCTAAAGCTTGTCCCGATCCCCAAGGAAATACCGGGCAATAATTTAAAATCAAAGAAAGCGAAGCCATTGACTCCCAGATCCGGGTACAGGGCTTTTCCATTTGCGAGCGAAGCCGCGACTAATCCCCCTTGTAACCCGAAGGATCCTTCAAGGGCCCAGGATTGGGAAACCGCTAAAAAAACGATTAACCCAAACAGATAAGTAAATTTCCTCAAGAGTGCCTCCGCGAAAACATTAAAAAGATTGGGTGAAGGAGAGATTTGATTGTTTGGATTTTAGAAGGTTAATCGTAGGAATCAAGGTTATTTGGGTTAATTTTTAATTCCAAAGGAAATCAATTTTTGGTTTAAGGCTAAAAAAGTCCAATTATTCAATAGGGGCAAAAGGAATGAATCGAAATGATATGGTTGTTTTGGATCTGCCGCCAAATTTTACTAGGGTTTTCCAACCTTAGCCCAAAGCAAATATTCGGGTCGTTCGGCCTTAGCTCTGGCCAATGTCTTTTCGTTTTCGGTGGGATTGTCCGGTATTTTCAATTTTACACCGGCAACCAGTCCGGAGGGAGAACCCAGGGCCGCTTTATTGGCGTCCACGATCAGGGGATAGAGGTTGCCCCGGCCCAGGAAGGCTTCCGCCACCGATTCCATTTGATCGCCCTCGGCCCAGGTATAGGAAATTTCATTCGCGGGAGTGGGGGTCGGGGCCGCCGCGATTTTTTGGTTTTTCTTTTTGGGTTTCTTTTTAGGCTTCGCTTCGCCCGTTCCGTTTTGGGTGGGAGCCGTTGCCTGGACGCCGTGGGCGGATTTTGGGGGGGTGGCGCCGGTGGTTTTGGAATGGGTCGGAAGGGGATTTTCTTCCTTGTCGTGGATCGGCGTGTTGCCGAAGAGGAATGTCCAGCCGACCTTTAAACCGACGGCGCTCAGGGGCCTGCTGATGGGAGTGAACAAGTCGTATTGGACGCCAAAATCCAAGGCGCCGCCCTTGCCCATGTAAGCCCTATAACCGACTCCCAAGGAGCCGCGGCCGGTGCCGGGGGTTGTTTTCAGCAGGCTGCCTTTAATTAAATTGATGCCCCCGGTTCCCTGCAGGTAGAACTCGCCGCCCTGGTCCGAGGGAGCGGGAAAAATCCGCCCGCCTAAAAGCCAGGAGCTGGTCTGCCAACCGGCCGAGCCGGAATAACTGGCGAAGTCCAGGCCCGTGCCGAGGGAGAGGAAGGGCATGGGGCGCCAATCGGCGAAGAGGGCCCCCCCCACGCCCAGGGAAGTTCCTGTGACGGCGGAGCCGAAGGCTCCCTGGCCCACCAGGTCAAGACTGACGCTGAGCTGGCTGTCATAGGCCTCGGCGCAGGCTTGGGAAGAGGCCAGGGAGAATAAGAGGACCAAGTAATATTTTTTAGAGAGTTTCAACCTGGCTCCTGGGAAAAGCTAAATTCGCGGGGTTGGAGAGCGGAGAATTAACAAGGCTTGGAAGGATTTATTCTTTCGGCTTGGGTTTTTCGTCCGCGCTCTCCTGGCTGGAAACCTTCCACCAGATATAGGGATCCTTGGACCAGGCCCATTTGTGGACCACGTCCACCCAAACGCCGGCCGGGGGAGGCGGAACGACCAGGACCACTCCCGGCCTCAAATTGGCGGGGTGGATCAGGTGTCGATCGTTCGCGTCCACGAGGATGGGGTAGAAGTCGTCGTCCCCGTAAATCTTTTCAGCCACGATGGGAAGGGTGTCGTATTTTTTCCAGATGTACCGGGTGGAGCCGGGCCAGTTTTGGACCTGCTCATAACCGAAGCGGGCGCTGATTTTATCCAGGTTGATGTAAAAGGGAGTGTGAAGGGCTTTGTCTTGGTAGGCCTCCAGTGCTTCCGGCGAAAAGTTGAGGGCCGGGACTTTTATTTCCGTGTCGACCCTTATTTCGACCGGGTGAAGGAATAGATCGCGGTTGGCGTCCACCAAAACGGAGAAGTAAAGAGGGTCGGCGTAGACCTTGGTGGAAACGGTCCGGAGCGTGTCGCCAGCCCGCCACTTGTAGGTTCGGGAACCTTCGTTGTAGCCGTTATCGGAGCCGTTGTCGTTGTCCTCGTCCAGGTTGTTGTCCGCCGGCAGGGGCCAGCGGGTTCTTCCGAAAAGGAAGGTGAGGCCCACCTTGGCGCCGATGCCATGGGTCGGACTGGAGAGGGGATTGTAAAAGTCGTATTGGACGCCGGTATCCAGGGCCATGGTTTCGGAAAGGAAATGGCGGTAACCGATTCCGGCGTAACCGTGGTATTTGGCGTTCTCGGGTTTTTGCCTTGTCAGGTTCAGGCCCAACCCGCCCTGCAAATAAATTTCCCCTCCAGGGGTGGTTCCGATGGGAAGGGGAAAGATTCTTCCGCTCAAGTCAAAGGTCCCAAGGCTGAATTTGGGTGTACCGGGGAAGTAGCTGTATTGCCCCCCGAATCCCAGCGAGAGGTATTGGATCATGCGCCAATCCATAAAAACCTGCCCGCCCCCGCCGAGGTAGGAACCATCCGTTTTGGGCCGGTAGAGGAATTGTCCCAAGGCGTCGAGGCTGAGGCTGATTTGGGAACCGTGATTGTGCCGGGAGTTTACATCCGGGGTAGCGGTGGGTGCGGCCGGGGCTTGGGTGGGGGTGGAAGTCGGAATTTGGGTTTTCACCGGAATCGGTGTGTTGGTTTTGACGGGAGTCGCGGTCTTGGTGGGAGCAGCGGCAATTTTAGCGGGAGGTGGGGCAGCTATCGTTTTCGCCGGGGTTAAGGTCGGGACGGGAGCGGGAGTCTTGACGGGAATGGGTGTGTTGATTTTGGCGGCTGGATTGGAAGTGGCGGCTGTGGGTTGGGCTTTTTCACTAATGGGTTCGATGGTGATATCGGACGCATTATTACTAGACGCCCCCATGGTTCCGGTTGGCGCCGAGAGAACCAGTAAGAGGCCCGAAATAAGTGTCGTAAAAGTAAGGTATTTTCGGGTGCGGATAAACATTGGCTCAATAATAGCACCCGTATATAGGAAGGGACAATAGTTTTGCCGTCAGGGTAAAAACGGTGTAAAGGGATCATGGGTGAAAACCCTGGAAAATAAGGGGATATGTACCTGGAAAGAGGAAGGCAAAACAAAATCATTCACCACAAGCGCCGATGGCGCCACAGAGGCACAGGTAGGATAAACCACGGATTTTTATTGGGGGAAGTGACGGGTGGTTTCTGGAGAAGACCTGCGGTGAAAGGGAATAACACCTGGAAAGAAAAGGGCAAATCAAAACCATTCACCACAGGCGCCGATGGCGCCAAAGAAGCACAGGTGGGAAAAGACACTGATTTTTAGGGGAGAGTGGAGGGGCAAAGGCAATTCGTGATTCGTAATTACCCAAATGGTTGGTTTAAATCCTACCTGTGCCTCTGTGGTTCTCGGAGAGAACCTGTGTGCCGCCCGTCAATTTTTCAATTTTTTTAAAAGAGGGCGGTACTACCCCCGGTGATTCGGCGCGAATCATAGGGGGTGGTGAAAGCATTGGTTTCTTTTCTGTTTTCACGGTGTTAGGTGTTTTGCGCATCAGGGCCGTGGTGAGTCCGTATTTGGCCTTGATCCTGGTGATCCGGTTGTAGGCCTCGTCGATGCTTTTCATTTCCACCTTCCCCGACTGCACCGCCTGGACCAGGGTTTCCATCACCCGCTTTTCGTAATTATCCGTGACGAGCAGCACGTCCACCCCGGCGTTGACGGCCTGGACCACGGAAACCTCCAAGGGGTAGCGCCTCTTGATCGCGTCCATCCTCAAATCATCGGAAATCACCAGGCCTTGGTAACCCAGTTTTTTGCGCAGATAGTCCTGGATCATTTCCGGGGAAAGGGAAGCGGGAAAAAGGGGGTCGATGCTTTTGTAGACCACGTGGGAGAGCATCACGGCGTCCAGCTGGTTTTTCTCGATCATGCGCCGGTAGGGGAGGAAATCCCACCGCTCCAATTCCTGGGATGAGACTGAGGAGACCGACACCTTCTCATGGGGGTTGGCCCCGGCGATGGATTGGGTGGGGAAATGCTTGGCGGCGGCGATGACGTTTTGCGACCTCATGCCCCGCACGATCTCGCTGGCGAGATTGGAAATCATCTCCGGATCCCTGCCGAGGGACCGGTGGTACTTGGAGATGATGGAGTCGGGCAATTCATAGTCGATGTCCACCACCGGGGCCAGGTTGAGGTTGGCGCCGGCCTCCCGGAGCTGTTTCCCGCTGAGCCGTCCGAATCGGTAGGCGAGGTCCGGGCTTTGGGTTTTTCCCAAGGCCGCCAGGGAAGGCAGGTTTTGGAAACCCTGTTCCTCCCGGAAACGGCGGACGGAGCCGCCTTCCTGGTCCACCGCCACGAACAGGGGCGTGGGGGAATTTTCCTGGAGGATTTCCACGTAGCGGGAAATTTGCGCCTTGGATTGGACATTCTGGTTGAAGAGGATGACGCCGCCGATCCAGCCGGCGTTGAGCATCATTTTCTTTTGGCCGGAAAGCTCGGTCCCGGGAACGCTCACCATGATCATCTGTCCGATTTTTTTGCGGAGGGACCGCAATTGGCCAGCGGTGAGGGTCACCAGTTGCGGCGCGGGGGAATCGGCCCTTTGAAAAAGGTCCAGGAAAGGCGGCAGGTGGCCGGGATGGGGATCGATTCGGAGGGCCTGGGCGTAGTATTGGCGGGCCGCCTGGTCCTGGCCCTGGAGATAAAAACAATGGCCGATCAGCAGCAGGGGCGCGGCCGATTCGGGGACGTTGGAGCGGGCCGATAGGGCCAGGCGGTGGGCGGTGGAATAATCCTGGCGGTTGAAGGCTTTTTTGGCCGCGTCAAATTGAAGATCCGCCAGCTGGCGGCGTCCGTTGGAGAGGGGGGTGTTGTAAAGGAGAAAGGCGAGGCCCAAGGCCGCGAGGAGGAACGGGAGACCTTTGTGCATGGGATTATTTTAATGAAAGACAAGGGCATTTACCACGGGGATAAGAAGATCGCGGAGCCGGCGTGACGCGATAGCGCCGCCGAAGGGCTTCGCTCCCGCCGATAGGGATTGGGGACTGGAACAAGGGAAGGATGAAAAATCATTGGAATTTCCGGGGAACAAATTATTTCCCCGCGGTAAAGCCTTTTGGAATTGAAAAAATTTACGCGAACGTCATGTGCCGGATAACGTTAAAGTGCCTGATATTTGGGATGTTTATTTTCCCGGCTCCGCCTATATGAACAAGGTCATAGACAAATTTAAACGGGGCGATTAACCTCGTGGACAATATTCCTTGTTTGAAAGTTATTTTTGGCACCTTATTTTAAAAATTTTCAACGCCGCCACCTTCGCCCATTCCTCCTGCTGAGCGCTTTATCAGCGCTGCTGCTATTCATCGCCTTGCCCGCCGCCTTTGGCGCCCCGATCCCCGCCTTAACTGCCGCTGGAACCTCCATCCAAACCACCGCCGGTTGCGCTGTCACCCTGCGGGGCGTGAACCTTCCCAGCATGGAATGGGGCTTGGGGGAGGGCCCGCCCAACGGCGCCGGCGGGGATATCCTGGCTTCGTTGGATTTCCTGATCAGCACCTGGAAATGCAACGTCATCCGCCTTCCCCTGAACGAGGGCTATTGGAACAACTTCCAATACTCCTATAGGAAGCTGGTGGACGATATCGTCAACGACGCCAACAGCAAGAACGTCTACGTCATTCTCGACCTCCAGCTGTTGAACCAAAACGACATGACCCAGCTGGCCATGCCGGACGCCAACAGCGCGGCCTTTTGGAACAATGTCGCTGCCAGGTACAAAAATAATCCGGGTGTGCTCTTCGGGCTTTACAGCGAACCTTTTCCCCCTGATTTCACCACTTGGACCAATGGATCCGGCGGTCCTGGTATTCCGACTTTGCTGGCCGTCGTTCGCGCGGCGGAGTCGGGCGGCGTGACCCATCTTTGCCTGGAAGGGGGGATTGATTTCGCCTCCAACTTCATCGGCATTCCGGCCCAGTCCGACTCATCCTTGGTCTATGACGAGCATTATTATCCCGGCAGGAATATCGCGAACTGCCCGGCCACCCTGGCCCACCCGGTTTTCTTCGGCGAATTCGGTCCATCGAATTTGGGCAATGACGGCGGGGCCTTTGACAATTCGGCCATCGCGATCATCAACGGCAGGGGCGGATCAGGAACCGCCTGGGGTTTCCATCCCTTGACCCAGCCGCCCTTGATCTCCGATTGGAACTTCACCAGGACCTCCTGGCACGGCAGCATCGTCTTCAATTGGATTTCCGCCTTGGGTGCCTCACCCTGCGGGGTTGGGCCTTCCACCCCCGTGCCCGTCCCTCCCACCGCCACGCCCGTCGCCGGAGCCTGTTTCATGGTGGACGACATGGAGGACGCGAACCTGGCCAACAGCACGAATGGAACCTGGTTCTCCTTCCGGTTCACCGACGTCAACGGCGCGGCGGTCCTGCCCTGGGCCGCGACCGAAATCTGCCCCGACGGCACACCTTGTCCGGCCCTTTCCGACGGGTCGGCCCCGGCCGGAGGTTCGGTGGCCGGAAGCCTCTTTGCCGCCCGAGTGACGGGAAGCTACACGGTCAACGGCCCCATCACCTACGCCGGTTTCGGCATCGGAACGGAATTGAACCCCGGTTATACCAACCTCACCAATTTGACACTGGTTTCCTTCGACGTGAAAAGCTCCCAAGCCGGCGTGACGCTCCGTTTTAACGCGGTCAATCCCCGCATTTCCTACGGACCCGTCACTTACCTGGGCATGGTTTTTCCCGGAAGCGGCGGGGGAACGGACAACCAATACGGCTTCAATTTCATCGTGCCGGTCGCCAACAGCTGGATCCACGTGACCAGGACCAAGGACGCGTTGGAGTGCGGCGACTGGGGCCCCAACACCTGCCCGCCTCCCGTCCCCCGGGGACAAACCTCGACCTTCATGACGCAATCCCAAGCCTTGACCCAGGTGCTTTCCCTGCAATGGATGACCGAGAGCGGCCCCGCGACCTTCGGCTATTGGGTGGACAATCTCTGCCTTTCCGGCATCAACCAGCTCACCGCCACGCCCTCGCCAGTCTCCTCGCCGCCGCCGACGAACACACCCACTAACACCCCGACGCCTTCGCCCAGCGGGACCCCCACGAATTCCCCCACGATCACCCCGACCAATAGCCCGACGAACACCACTTCGCCCATGGCCACCACCCCGCCCGCGGACACTCCTACATCCACGCTAACGGATACCCTGACGGAAAGCGCGACTCCGACCGCCACCTTGACGCAAACCGATACCCCGACCCTGACGGGAACGGATAGTCCAACAAATTCCCCCACCGAAAGTCCGACGGCTTCCCCCACCCTGACGGCCACCCTTTCCCCTACCGATACCGCGACCGCCACGCCCACACTCTCCCCGACCAGGACCGCGACCAAGACGCCGACGATCACCGGTTCCCCCAGCCGCACCCCGACCAGGACCCCCACCTTGACGCCCACCGCCACCCCGTCGAGGACCCCGACGAACAGCCCCACGGCCACGGCCACCAGGACCCCGACCATTACCAGGACGCCCAGCAACAGCCCGACCATGACGCCATCACCCACCGCGACCAAGTCACCGACCCAGACTCCCACCCCGACCCCGTCGAGAACCGCCACCAGGACCCCGACGGATACGGTCACGAGGACTCCGACCATTACCAGGACGCCCAGCAACAGCCCTACCGTGACGCCCTCGCCCACGGCAACCAGGACACCCACGAATTCCCCCAGCTCCACTCCGACCAGTACCCCGCGGCCGACCAGAACGCCCACCGCGACCCCCACCAACAGTCCCTCGGATACGCCCACTCGAACCAGGACCGCCACAAGGACTCCGACGGCGACCCCGACCAATAGTCCCACCATCACCCGGACACCGACAAGGACTCCGACCAGGACCCCTTCCAGTACCGCTACTCAGACGCCGACCATCACCTGGACCCCGACCAAGACGTCCTCAGCCACGAACTCACCTACGAATTCCATGACCGACACGCCGACCTTCACAGCGACAGGAACCCCCACCGATTCCCCGACGGATACGCCCACCCTGACCGAAACGAACACTTGGACTCCGACTCCCACCAACAGCCCGACCCTTACCCCATCCAATACCATGACCAATAGCTCGACGGCGTCTTTCACCTCATCCCCGACCAACACGGCGCCTGTGTCATTGACCATGACCCAGACTTCGACCAGTTCCTTTACCGCCACGAACACCCCCTTGACGGAACCCACTCCAACCGGTACTCCGACCAAAACCCCCACCCGCACCATGACTTCCACTTTCACAAATACCTCCACCCCGACCAACACCTTGACACCCACTCCAACATCGACCTCCACCAATACCCGTACCAATACCGTTACCTTGACGAACACCTCGACCCCCACCAGGACCTTCACGATCCCCATGACCAACACCGCCACCAACAGCCCCACGAACACCTTCGGAGCCACGACCGACACCCCGACGGGAACCATCACCAACACTCCCACCAATACGGCGCCGGCAACCTTGACGGTCACGGCAACCGCCACGGACAGCCCGACGAATTCACCGACCTTGACCACCACCTATACAGCCGGCTTTACTTCCTCTACGACCATCACCCCGACCTTCACTTCGACCAATACGGGCGCCGCGACCGGTACGGCCACCCCGACCGTCACCCCTTCCTCAACCGCCGGCTCCTGCTTCCTGTTGGATGACCTGGAAGACGGCAACCTTACCAATTCCACCAACGGGAGCTGGATGACTTTCCGTTGGACCACGGTCAACGGCACCCCGGTCATTCCCACCAAATCCACCGTGAATTGCCCGGACAACCAGCCCTATTGTCCCGCCATCCCGGATGGGTCGGCTTCCGGCGGGGGATCGGTGGCGGGAAGCCTCTTCGCGGCCCGCGTGACGGGAAGCTGGACCGACAATGGATTGAGCAATCCTGCCACCTATTCGGGCTTTGGCATGGCCACCGAACTGGCGGCTGGCTACACGAACCTATCTTCCTTGACCTCCCTCTCCTTTGACATCAAGGCCACCCAGCCCGTGACCTTGCGTTGCCAGACCCTGAATCCCCAAATTTCCACCGCCCCTGTCACCTACCAGGGCCAGTTGCTGGCCGGCAGCGGGGGAGGGAACGACAACCAATATGGGTTTAATTTCCCCGTGACCCTGGCCAACAGCTGGGTGCATGTGGCAGCGCTCCGGTCTGATTTCAACTGCCAGGATTTCGGCCCTGGGACCTGTCCGCCTGTGGCGGCCGGCGTGACCTGGACCCAGTCCCTCAACTTTTTCAACGTCAAGGCGATCCAATGGATCACCGCGGGTAACCCGGCAACCTTCGGCTATTGGATCGACAACGTCTGTATCGGGGGGGTGCCCTTCGCCACCGCCACACCCCTGCCCGCACTTTCCCCCACTTCAACCATTACCGCGACCAACACGCCGACCCTGACGGTCACCAAAACGGTCACCGCGACCGCCACGGTCACCAATACCTTATCCGTCATCGTCACCTCGACCGCCACCAGCACCCCGAACGCCAGCTTGACCGCAACGCCCTCCTTGACTCCTCCCGTGACAGGATCGATCACCAACACCCCAACCCGCACCCCCACGGCCACTCCGACGAGGACGAACACGTCGACCTTCACCCCTACTTCCACCAATACCCGTACCAATACCTTCACCAATACACCCACGAACACTCCCAGCCGAACCCCGACGGGTACGCCGACCCCCACCTCCACCAGGACCCAGACCTCTACGCCTACCAGGACGTCGACCCCCCTCAACTTAACCTTGAACCAATATATTTGCGGAGGGCCTGTGACCAATGCCCCGTCCGGGACCATGTCCGTTACCTTTTGCGAGGTCCTTTGCAATCCCAATCCTTTCCCCTCCGGCTCCGTCACACTGGTAGGCGGCAGCAGTGGTGCCGGGTTCCAGTTCGTCAATTGGGGGTGGAATGGGACTTTCCCTTATAACGGGCCGGTCAGCGCCGGTGATCCAATCGTTTTCTTCGGCGATCCCGTGACGGCCCTTTTTCCCTCGGGTATTCCCGCCTCGTCCTGCGTCACGATTCAGACGGCCTTCGAAAATTATTATTACCCCAACGACGCCTGCCAAAGCTTCGTCAATGTCGGGACGATTTATTGGAATGGCGGCAGCAGCTTCTCAGGTCCGGCCACGGTCGCCATTCCTTGTTCCAACACTGCCACGCCGACTGGAACCCCGACCAACACCCCGAAAGTGACGCCGAAAAACACCAATACGCCTTCGACCACGCCCACCGCGACCCCGCCGGCGGATATTTCCTCCGCGATTGATGGAGCGCCGGTTTCGGGTTCGACTTCCGGCCTGATGGACAATTACCGGCAGACGCTTCCGGACGGTTCCGTGACCTACGGCGCTGGCGTTCCCGATATCGCCTATCAATTCACGGTCAGCTCGCCCCGGAGCCTGTTCCTCAACCTTTGCGGGGCCTCCTTTGACTCGGTCCTTTACCTTAGGACCAATCCGACCGATCCCGGCTCAACCTTAACCGTCGATGACGACTCGGATTTTTGCGGGACCACGGCCTCTTCCTTGGTGACAGGACTTCTCCAACCTGGAACCTACTATGTGATTGTGGACGGCTACCAGGGCGGGGAAGGCGGGCCCTTCTCATTGAGTCTCTCCACTTTCAACCCGATCTGCTCCTTGACGCCCTCCTCCACCCCGGTGTCCCTGGGGAACCCGAACGGGACCACGGATTTGGGCGCGGTTCCCCCGGGAGCCGATGTTTCCGGCAAGGGCCACGTGGAGTATGATTTCCAGTTCACCAACGCTTGGACCTTCACTGCCGGCGCCGCAGGCCCCTACGAGCTCTCGCTGGATTGTTTCGACGATGGAACAGGGAAGTCCAGGGTCCAATACGATCTTTATGACGCGGCCGATAACCTGGTTGGCACCTCCGCCGGGAACACGCCCCTGGATTCCCAGGTGTGGAGCCTGAATGCCGGCGCTTTATATACCGTCGTGGTTTTCGCACCCTCGCCCGGCGCGCCCAGCTCGGATTACAAGTTGGTGGTGAAAAGCTTGGCCCAGGTTGCGACCGCCACCCTGACAGCTACCTCGACGGATACCCCTCTTTTCACCGCGACCATGACCGACACCCCCACGCCGACGGCGACTCCAACCCCGGCGGAAACAGGAACACCGACCTTGACCCCGGGGATCACCGGTACCCCAAGCCCCATTGGTACGCCGACGGATACGAGCACCCCCACCGTGACGCCAACCCTGACTTCGACGCCGGCCGGGTTGTCGCTCACCCAAATCCTCTGCGGGGGACCTATCCTCAACAACCCCCCTTCCGCCATGTCCGTCACCTTTTGCCTGGTTCTTTGCAACCCAGGGGCCGCCACCACCAGCCCCATCACCCTCCTGGACTCTTATAGCGGGGCCGGGTTCCAGTTTTCCAATTGGGGATGGAATGGGACGGTCCCCTATTTCACGCCAGCCGGCGGTTATGACCCGGCGGTCATTTACGGCAACCCGGCCCTGGCGGTTTTCCCCCCGGGGATTCCCGCTGCCTCCTGTGTCACGATTCAAGCGGCTTTCGTCAATTACTACTATCCCAACCAACAATGCCAGGCCTTCACCAATACCGCTTCGATCCAATGGAGCGCGGGAACCGTTGTTTCCAACGGCGAGACCGTCCTGGTCCCTTGCACGGCAACGCCTACCCCCACGAACACAACGACGGTTACGAACACCCCCACGGTGACGTCGACCGAAACGGCGACGCCGATCCCGACCGATACGGGATCCGCCACCTACACCGACACGCCGACCGTCACCAACACCCCTTATGGGTCCGAAAGCCCGACAGAAACCTTCACCCACACGCCAACTCCAACCATGACTTGGACACCGACTTGGACCCCTTCCGTCACGCCCCCACCCACCAACACCTACACGGTAACCTATACTCCGACCGACACAGGATCACCGACCTATACGGACACGGCGACTATGACGGATACGCCCGATCGGTCCGAGACTTCGACACCCACTTCAACCTACACCGTGACGTTCACCCCGACCGACACGGGATCGCCGACTTATACCGACACTCCGACCGCCACAATCACCCCTAATGGGTCTGAGACAGCCACGGATACCAATACCTACACCCCGACGCCGACCGCTACCGAAACCCCGGGTGAGTTTTCGATCTCCCTGCTTTCCCGTTCCTCGGGCCAGGATTCTTTATTTAAAACCCAAGGCGTCGGCAATCCTTTCCCGAATCCCGGGGATGGTGGGGAAGCGCTCAAAATTCCGGTGAATGTCCAGGCGCCTTCCCATGTGCGGCTTTCCATCTACACGGTGGGCTCGCGCAAAATCGGCGAGAGAAGTTGGAACCTGGCCAGCCCGGAATTGCTTCAGTGGGACTGGAAGGATGGGACGGGATCCCCGATATCCAACGGCCTTTATTTCCTGAGGTTCGAGGTTGAGAGTTCCGGCCGGTTGACCACCACGGTCAAGAAAATATTGTTCTTCCGCTAGCGGAAGGCAAGCCGCACAAAGTTAAAAATTCCTAATTCCTAACTCCCCCTCATTTCATCATTTGAATATAACCAATGAAAAAATGAGGACGTCCCCATGCTTTTTTTAATATTTTTCAAAGAAGCATGGGGGTAATTTCCCATTCTTTTGCTATCCTGTTTTTATGTATTCCTTTTTTAAACCCATTCTTTTTTCCATGGAACCTGAGGCGGCCCACCGGCTGGCCCTGGGAGCGTTAAGGCTTTCCAGGCCCCTGCTGCCGCTTCTTTCCCCGCTGTTCCAAACAAAAGACGACCGTCTCCACCGTATCCTTTTCGGCCTCCGTTTTCCCAATCCCGTGGGATTGGCGGCGGGTCTGGATAAAAGGGGCGAATTGGCGGAGGCCTGGGAAAAGGCGGGCTTTGGTTTCGCCGAGCTGGGGACCTTCACCGCCAAACCCCAAGCGGGGAACGACCCTCCAAGGGTTTTTCGCTACAAGGCCCAAAAGGCCCTCATCAACCGCATGGGTTTTCCAAATCCGGGGGCGGCGGAAGCGGCAAAGCATTTAACCAGGCTCCGATTTTCGGGACGACGGCCCTCGATCCCCATCGGCATCAATATCGGAAAAAGCAAAGCCGCCCCCCTGGGTGGGGCCGTGGAGGATTATTTGGAATCCCTGGAAGCTTTGAGGGATTGCGGGGATTATTTCGCCGTGAACGTCAGTTCGCCCAATACTCCGGGACTTCGAAGCTTGCAGGAGGCCAAGCCGCTCAAGAAACTCCTGACCGCCCTGGTGAAAAGCGCGGAGGGCAAGCCGGTCCTGCTCAAGCTGGCGCCGGACCTGGAGGCGGCTCCCTTGAAACAAGCGGTGGATGGCGCCCTCTCCTGCGGCTGCGCGGGACTGATCGTGGCCAACACCACCCTCTCGAGGGAAGGGCTTCCCCCGGGAGAATATCCCGAAGGCGGCCTTTCGGGAATTCCGTTAAAGAGGAAATCCCTGGCCGTGCTGCGGGCCGTCGTCAAGATGACCCGGGGAAAAGTACCCTTGGTTTCGGTGGGGGGAATCTTCACCGCCGAGGACGCGAGGGAGAGGCTGGAGGAGGGCGCCAGCCTGGTGCAGGTCTACACGGGGTATATATATGAGGGCCCCCGCCTCCCGGCGCGAATCTGCCGGGGACTGCTTGAAAACCCCCCTCCGGTTCAACCGACATCGAAAAAAGGACTTGGAAGATGATTCGAAATGAGATTTCAAGGTCCGTGAGAAGGCCAGGGGGCCCATTACAGGGAGCTCTTTTGATGTTTTTGGTTTTTACCACAGGATGCGTGCCGATCCGCCAATACCTGGGGGGCGGGGGAAGCGAGGCTTCCCCGGATACCGCCGCCAAGAACTCCTCTTTAAAGACTGAATTCGTGAGTCCGGACGACTTCAAGAACCTGGGATCCGACGCCTGGAAAAACGAAATGGAAGGTGTGGCTTCCTGGTATGGGGTGGATTTTAACGGCCGCCTGACCGCCAGCGGGGAAATTTACGACATGTACAAGTTCACCGCCGCCCACAAGACCCTGCCGCTCGGAACGGTCGTCAAGGTGACCAACCTGGACAACGGCAAATCGGTGGAAGTGAAAGTGAACGACCGGGGACCTTACGTGAAGGGAAGGATCATTGATCTCTCCCGAACCGCGGGGAGGGCCATTGATATCCGGGGCTCCGGCACGGCCAATGTGAGGTTGGAAGTGGTCCGCTGGCCGAAAAACTGAAATAAGAACCAAGGACTTGGTTCAAGATCCCAGTCAAACCGGACCCCCAACCAAGTCCAACTATAATTAATAAATCCATCCCCTGGCCGGCATCCGTAACTTTATTATTGAATCTTTCGGAACCTTGACCCAGGAACCTGGCGCCAGGCTTCCCGCGTTGCCAAAATGTAAACCCACATTACCCCTTCCCTTGGTCTTGTTTAATGTGAAAGCCGATTGGGTAAAAAAGTTCCTTCCTTGGGAAAACGCTTCCGTTTTAATTCGTTGCCGGACAATGGTTTGTGACAATTTTTGTGTTGTTTTAGTGATATAATCCACTCAACAAAGCTAAGCGGTTTCCGCGGTTTCCAGGCCGTTCAACCATTATTTCAACGCCATCCTAAAACTTTTTGGGGAGAAACCTCAAATCGATTCATGATCTGCCGTGACGGGATGTAATGACTAAAAAGCTGATGGGTTTAATCCGTAGTTCGATGGACTTGCCTCTTGCCCTTGATTTAA
Organism: uncultured bacterium; assembly: GCA_964624625.1. GTDB lineage: Bacteria > Oederibacteriota > Muellerivitia > Muellerivitales > Muellerivitaceae > PALSA-1180. The sequence continues at coordinate 14,358 of CAZUXW010000029.1, read as the reverse complement.
AAAAAATCATCCGGCTTGTTCCAATCCTTTGTCTCCAGGGGATCGCCTCCCCAACCTTTGCCGCCACCGGCACCGCCAGCGTCTGCAACAGCAATCCCGCCCAGCCCAGCGCTTACGCGCAAAAACAAGAATCGGTTTTTTACGCCCCTGGTTTGGATTACCGGATCGCGACCGTCTCCTGCCCCTGGACCACCGGCAATGTTCAATGCCAGCCGTCCCTCTCCATCACCCTTCCGGCGGGCGCCATGCCGGTCACAGCCTTCATGTGGACGGAAGCCTACTGGTGGGATGGGGGAACCAGCAACGTCATCACGGGAAACGGCGTGATCAACGGCCATAACCTCGGCGCGGTCACGCCGGCCGGCGCGCCAGTGCCCTTCACCGGCTGGATGGATTGGGCCAGCGGGAGATGGGGAGTGCCGCCGGCCTATATCGGAGCCGGGACCCAAACCTACACGGCGGATTTTAATCCGGGGTTGGGAGCCAACGGATCCAACATGTACACCATGAGGACCTTCACCCTCATGATCCTTTTTATCGACCCGGCCCAAATCGCCAACACCAACGCGGTGGTGGTGAATGACGGAAACAACGCCTGGCATATCGAGAATGACGGAACCCTTCACGCCCTCTATGGGGCCGTGCCGCCCGATTCCCGGATGAACTGGAGCTGCGCCGGCCTCAGCTGCAACGCCAATCCCCAAAACCATTTTTCCGCGGTCGGTGGAAACGAGACTTGCGGCCATCCCTTCACGCAGGATGAGCTTCACCCCTATGGCGGCGGCGCGCCCATTTGGACCAGCGGCGGCAACGTGTTGGATTGCGGGACGGGCCCGGACCAAATCGCCAAACTCCGTAATTACTCCAACTTGGCGGCGATTGGTTCCACGGATTTGGAGTGGGGTTTAAACGCAGGGCTCGCCCAGACAGGTCAGACCAAATCGACCTACTGGCAGCAGGTCCTGGCGGTACAGGTGAAGTGCACCACGCCCACCCCGACCCCCACGCCGACTTCCACCAGGACTTTCACGATGACCAGTACCTCCACCGCCACCAGGACTTCCACCTCGACCTCCACTTCTACTTCGACATCCACCTCCACCTCGACGAATAGCTCCACTAGCACCTCGACGCGGACTTCCACCTCAACCTCCACATCGACCTCAACCAGCACCTCAACCTCAACTTCGACCAAGACGTCCACCTCGACCGCGACCTCCACCAACACGGCCACGAAGACCAACACTTCGACGGTGACTCCTGTGCCGCCCACCGCCACGGTTACCGTTACCAAGACCTCCTCCCCCACGAATACGGTCGCAGGGGCCACCAGCACCAGCACCATTCCGCCCCCGCCCAATACCATGACACCCACCAATACAATCGTCGGCACCAGTGTTTCGACCATTCCACCCGCGGCTACCGCCACCTGGACCCACACCCCACCACCGACCAACACACCCCCGCCTACGGCCACCGTTACTTCCACCCGAACTTCCACCTCCACTTCAACGGTGACGAACAGCCGGACCAGCACCTCCACTTCCACCCAAACATCCACCCCGACCGATACCAGGACTTCCACCAGCACCTTTACGGCCACGGCTACCAGAACCTCCACCAACAGCCCCACTGAAACCTACACCAAAACCAATACCTCCACCGCGACCGATACGAGGACACCCACCAGCACTTTTACAGTGACGAACACCCGCACTTGGACGAACACCCCCACCTCGACCTCGACGCCGACCGACACCAGGACCCCCACGAACACCTTCACGGTCACGAACACCAGGACCTGGACGAATACTCCGACGAACACCAATACCTGGACGAATAGTTTTACGCCCACCGACACCCGGACCCCCACCAACACCTTTACGGCCACCAACACACCAACGAACAGTTTCACGCCCACCGATACCAGGACCCCCACGCCTACCTTTACCCGGACGAACACCCGAACCTTCACGAACACGCCGACCGAAACCTATACCAGGACCCATAGCTTTACGCCCACGGACACCAAGACACCCACGGCCACCTTTACTTGGACCAATACCCGCACCTTCACCAACACATCCACGGAAACCAACACCAAAACCAACACGAAGACGCCCACCGGAACCCTCACCCCTACCCAAACCTTTACCTGGACCATGACGCCGACTCACACCAAAACACCGACACCCACTTTTTCGCCGACGAATACCCGCACCTTTACTTCAACCCTCACGATGACCCATACCCCTACTGACACGAACACACCGACCAACACCCATACGGCTACCGACACGAAAACTTTCACACCGACCTATACCTCGACCAATACCCGCACATTCACCAACACTCCCACGAGCACCTCGACTCCCACGGATACCAAAACCCCCACTTCCACATTCACCTGGACGGCCACGCGTACCTTTACGCCGACGCCTACAATTACCAACACACCCACCGACACCAAAACCCCTGCCCCTACGGCCACCCTCACGGACACCAGGACCCCCACCCACACTAAAACCTTCACCGCGACCTTGACCCCCTCCCTTACGCCCACTTTTACCGAAACCTTTACGCCGAGCGCCACACCGACGATGACAGCCACCGGCACTCCCGATATTGAGATCCAAAAGAGCGCCTCGGAATCGGTCGCCAGGAGCGGCGACGTGATCACCTACAGCTTGACCTTGAGGGTGACGGGAAATACGGCCCACCTGGTCCAAGTGGCGGATCAAATGCCGGGCCATTTAATTTACGCGGGGACGGGAGCCGTTCCGGCAGGGGGAACCAGCGCCTGGGACCCCGCCTCCAAAACCCTGACCTGGTCCTGGGCTTACCTGGCTCCCGGCACCTACAGCCTGGCTTACCAAGCGGACGTGGATTTCTACGTGACGGAGGGGACACTGATCACCAATTGCGCCTCGGTCAATTACGACGGGCTGGCGGCGCCCAGGACCGCCTGCGCCTCCACCTCCATGGCCTCCCTCTACACGGTGCATGTGGGCGTCTATAACGAGGCGGGGGAACTGGTGAAGGACATTTGGGTCCAGCAATTGTCCTCGCAGGTCCAGGACTTCAACCTTTCGGACGATGCCACCATCACCAGCGTCCACGGAAGCGTGACCGTCGAGTTCCAAGGCAAACCCATCGCGGTTTGGGATGGGACGAACCAAACGGGCGATCCGGTGACGAACGGAAAATATTACCTCAAGGTGGACAACGTGGACGGATTTGGGGTGGTGACCAGCACGGCTAAAATGGTCATGGTCAGCCGATCCGTCGCGAAGGTCCAAGTGAACGTCTTCAACGAGTCCGGAGAGATTGTCCGGCACCTTTACAGCTATGTGGACGACCCCGGCGGCAATCTCCTGGCCGATATCCAGCTTTCCACCACCGTGATAAAAACCTCCGCCCTGGCTTCCTCGAATGGGTCGGTCAATATTACCTCGTCCAACGGCATGTCGCTGGTATGGGACGGCAAAAGCGACAGCGGGAGCCTGGTGACCAATGGACGCTACGAAGTTGAGATCCACATCACCGACGGCAAGGGCGGGGAACAGGTTGTTTCCCGCGGGATAATCGTGGAGTCGGACAATCAGTCCCTCACGAACGGGAAGGTCGCCGCCAAGCCCAACATCCTCAGCGGTGGAAATACCCTGGCGACCCTGTGGGTGGATTCAACGACGCCCTTCACCCTTTCGGCCCAATTGTACAATGTCGCGGGCGAGAGGCTGGGGCCGGCTTGGCAGGGCAAGACGGGAGGCAAACAAGTCGACGTGGATCTGGAGGGAATGGCCAGCGGACTTTACTTCGCCATAGTCGACCTGCGCGACCCCCAAGGCGGTCTGGCCGCCAAGCAAGTCACCCAAATAGTCCTTCGGAAGTAAGGCGAAGACGGGTTTTTACCACAGGAAGCTCTGGTTGGGTTAAGGCGGACTTGAACCTTTCAAGGCATAGAAAAACCGAAAGGCCTTCACCACAGGTCCCTCCGCGGACCACAGAGGCACAGGTAGGATTTAATCCATCCCTAATTGCCAATAGCCTTTTTGGGTTCGCTTATCTCGAAAAAATCCGTGCCTTTTCCTACCTGTGTCTCTGTGGTTCGCGTAGCGAACCTGTGGTGAGCGGTGTTTCCTTTTTGGCCGTTAAAGGTTCGCTGCCTGGTTGACCCATAAGACTTATCTTCCCGTGGTGGAGCCTAGCTTTTTTGAAGCAAATCCATCTGTTTCCGCTTTTCCACCTCCGCCTCGACTTCCAAGAGGCAGGGTTTACAGAAATACCACCCTTCCTTGTTAAAAATATTCAAGTCGAGAACCCCGCTGATCCTGCAAAAATCACATTCGTGAAAAACACTTCTGGTTTTTGGGATGACGAAGCCATTCATGGACTCCTCCTCGATTTATTTTCCGTAATTTATCCCGGGGGGATTAAATATCTGTAACAGTTGCCAAAACGATTGGTTACAATGAGGTTGGCTTCGCGTTGACCCGCGGAAAACAGGACGAATTCCCGGCGATTCCGCCGGAACGGGAAAATAAATGGGCTCTTTTTCTGGAAAATTAAAAACGGCCATCCAGCGCACAGGAGGCTGTTTGTGCGTTGGTTTGGACGTGGACCTGGACAAAATGCCCAGGGACCTTCCCAGGGACGGTCAGGGAGTCCTACGCTTTTGCCGATCGATCATCGACTCCACCAGGGACTTGGCCGCTGCCTACAAGCCCAACCTGGCTTTCTTTGAGGGCCTGGGCGCCCATGGGTTCGAGGTGTTGGAACTCATCCGCCAATCCGTCCCCCACGACGCCCTTTTCATAGCGGACGCTAAAAGAGGGGACATCGGCAATACATCCCGGGCCTATGCCAAGGCCTTTTACGGTCTTCTCAAATCCGACGCCCTCACCCTCTCGCCCTACATGGGAAAGGATTCGGTGGAACCGTTCCTGGATTACCCTGGGACCTGCTCCTTCGTGCTTTGCCTGACCTCGAATCCCTCCTCCGCGGATTTCCAGCTGCAAACGCTCCAGAGCGGCGAAAAACTCTACGAAAAAGTCGCGGCGACCGCAGTGGAATGGGGCAGGGGGAAAAAAGGCGAAGTGGGCCTGGTGGTGGGCGCGACCCAAACCCAGCACCTGAAGGCTTTGCGCGCCCTGGCTCCGGACGCACCCTTTCTGGTGCCGGGCGTGGGCACTCAGGGCGGGGATCTGCTGGGTGTTTTGAAAGAAGGCCGCGCTAAAGACGGTTTTGGAATTTTGGTGAACGTCTCCCGGCAAATATTGTATGCTTCGCCGGAGAATGACTTCGCCGAGGCGGCCAGGGAACAGGCCGAAAAGCTGGTGAAAGATATGAAACCCTACTTCAGCTGACGGCTATCGGCTGATAGCGAAAAGGATTTAAATGACGAACGAGGAAGTTTTAAAAGCCTACGAAGACACCCATTCCCTTTTAAAAGGCCACTTCCGCCTATCCTCGGGACGCCACAGCGACCGCTACCTGCAGTCCGCGCTGGTGTTTCAATTTCCATCGGTCGCGGAAAAGCTTTGTAAGGCATTGGCGGAAAAGGTGAGGCCCCTCGGCCCCCAAGCGGTCCTATCTCCGGCCATGGGCGGCCTTTTCGTCGGCCATGAATTGGCCCGGGCGCTGGGAGTCCGGCATATTTTTACGGAACGAAACAAAGAGAACGACGCCATGGAGCTGAGGCGGGGCTTCACCGTGGAAAAGGGCGAGAGGCTCTTCGCCGTTGAGGACATTATTACGACCGGCAAGTCGGTGAAGGAGTCCATCCAGGTGGTCCGGGCCCTGGGGGCGGATGTGGTAGGGGTAGGATGCGTCATTGACCGCAGCGGCGGCGCTGAAAAGGTTTTCGACATCCCGGTCAAGGCCTTGGCGGTCTTGAAGGTGGAGAGCTGGGAAGAGAAGGACTGCCCCTTGTGTCAAAAGGGCGAACCGGTCGTTAAACCGGGGAGCCGAGCGAAGTTCTAACAAACTTCGCCGATTAGGAATGAGTGGTTAAGAGTTAGGAATATTAAGCGAAAATAGAGAGGGCTGGTGAAGGGTATCGGAAGTAAATTCCTAATTACTTTGGGAGCAACCGTGGCGGATAACCAAAAAAATCGAAGCGAGCCAACCAATCATGTAAACTTCGCGGAGTATATGGCCGCCAACCTGTTGGTATGGGTTTTCCTGGTCCTGATGGCGGTCGCCGGTTTTTTTACCTGCGGGGCCGTTTGGGACGATGTTACCAGGGGAGTGTTCGAGTTCCTGTTCCTGGTGGTGGGCGGGGGGGTAGCCCTGGTATCGGTGTTGGATTATTTTGAGAATCGTTATTACGCGGACCCGGTAAGGGAAGGAAACAAGTGAGAAAATTCATTTCGCAATGCCTCGTTTTGTATTTGGCCTCATCCCTTTGCCTGACGCCGCCCTTGATCCAAGCGGCCTTCGCCGCCGATGAGGCGCCTGACGCCGCCAGCCCAGATTCGGCGCCCCCGGAGGAGGTGCAAGCCGTCCAGCAATTGGCCAAGATGGGATATTTAGGCGACAAGAAGGATTTTATCCTCACGGCCAAGGCCCTGACCGAGGATGACATCACCGACGCCGTCCTCAAGGCCAATGACGCCTTGGCTCCGGTTGACTTGAAAACCTTAAAGGCCGGAACCTACCGGTTGGAGGATCTCCAGGCCCTCTTAAACCTGGTGAAGGACAAGAGCGAGGATATAAGGGCCAGGAAAGTCTCGGCCTGGAAATACCAGAATAAACTTCAAAAAATGATCGCCGCCTTATCCCTGGACCAGGCTCCGCCGGCCCTCGAGGGGGCCAAGAAGCCGGCCGAAACCGAGGCGGCTTCCACGCCCCCTCCCTCTCCCACCGCGACCCCCCTGCCGGGGCCCAGCCGGGAGGAATTTAGCGGCATGAAGGACGATTTGAGGGACCTGGCGAAAAAAGTGGGCGATATGCAGTCCCTTTTCGATAAGAAGTTCGAGGCGCTTCAAAAGTCCGATGACGAGGTTAAGGCCTCGAATGTTGAGATGAAAACCTCCACCACGGCCCTGAAGACGTCCCAGGACGAGCTTCAAGAGCAATTGAAGCTGGTCAAGAGGCTCCTGGAAAGGGTGCAGGAAGACTTGAAAAAAACCGATGACCACCTGGAAGAGGTTGCGAAAAAGGCCGCCGAAAAATCCGTGACGGACGTGGAACTCCAGCAGGAATTGAATATCATGCACAAGGATTTGAGGGATAATACCCAGGATGTCAGCATCCTCAAACAGGAAGTGGCCAAGCTGGATAAAACCAACGCCCAGGCGGGCGAGAGCCCCTTGGATTCGGCCTTGAGCTCCAAGTGGCTGGCGGGGGGAGCCCTGTTGGTGGGGATTACCGCCTTGGTCCTCACGTTAACTAAAAAGTGAGGATTGGGGGGGAGCTTTAAAATTTAAGTTCTAAGTTTTCAGTTGCGGATGTTTTCGCGAGGCGAAAACTGCCAAAATTCAACATTCGAAATTTCCTTCAAGGGGGTTGAATATGTTCATTGGTCATTACGCGGCGGGGTTCGCTGCGAAAAAATGGGCGCCGAAGGTCAATTTGGGAGCGCTCTTCGCGGCCGCCATCTGGCTGGACCTGGTTTGGCCCATTTTCGTCCTGATGGGGATCGAAAAATTCAACATCTCGCCCGGCATCACCAAAATGAGCCCCTTTGACTTCGTCGATTATCCCTTGAGCCATAGTCTGGTCATGGCCTTGGCCTGGGGGTTGGGCTTCGCTCTGGTTTATTTAATCCTCGACAACAATTTGAAAAACGCGGCGATATTAGGCGGATTAGTGGTCAGCCATTGGTTTCTGGATTTGATCGTGCATCGGCCGGACCTCCCGATCTTCCCGGCGGAGCTTAATAACCTGGGCATCCCCCCGCACAAATACGGCTTCGGCTTGTGGAATTACTGGACCCCTGAACTTTTATTGGAATGCGGCCTTTTCGCAGCTGGTATTTGGCTTTATTGGAACGCCACCAAGACCAGGGACCGGGTCGGCTTTCTGGGTTTTTTAGGGTTTGTTCTTTTCCTGTTGGTATTTTTCGTTTTCAGCCTGACAACGACGCCCCCAAATAACCCCAATTTGGTGGCTTTTGGGGGACAGCTCCAACTGCTTCTGGTGGGCTGGGCCTTTTGGTTTGACGACCACCGCAAGGTCATCTAACCATGGGGTCGGGCCGCCAGGCGCCGGGTTCCGGTTCATGACGGAATCCCGGTCCCTGGAACCAGGTCTTGGGAACTAGGGGGGACATGAAAAAAATCCGTAATTATAAGATTCGTCCGGTAAACAAGAGCGATAAGCAAGCCATGGCCCTGGTTTACCAGGCCTGCTATTCGACCCTTCCCCTTTCCGAAAAATGGCCCCATCATGCCGCGCTCAAGCGGGTTTCCCAATTACTCCAGCAAAACCATACCCAGGGCTGGGCCCTCACGGTTTTTAACCAGGTGGTGGGCTTCGCCTTCCTCCAAAGCCGGGAGGGTTTTAACGGCGCCTATGGGGAGTTGCTGGAAGCGGCGGTCCATCCTTATTTCCGCCGGCAGGGCTTGGGCCGGGCGGTTTTGAAAAGGGTCCGGGATTACCAAAAAAAGAAAAAACTGAAGGTGGTTTATACCCTGGCCTACAAGGGAATGTTCGAGGGGTTTTATAAGAAGTCCGGGTTCAAACCCGCTAAGAGAAGCCTCGTCTATGTCTGGAAGTAAAAAGACGGCCCTCCGCTGTCCCCCCTCAGCCCTCCGCGAAAACTAAAAAAACCAGCCGACAGTCCTCAAATGTTCGCTTTTGGGAAGCCAAAAGGATCTTTTCGATTTTGATTTTCCGTGGAGGGGAGGGAACTTTTTAGCCGTTGACAAACCGGCCACCCTTTTGTATTTTACCGAAAGGTTAAATACGAAAGGAGGGGTCCTCATGCCGACCGATCAATTGAGCGCCACCTTTTCAGCTTTAGCCGACCCGACGCGAAGGGCCTTGTTGGCCCGGCTTTCCGAGGGCGAAGCCTCGGTGCTGGACCTGGCGAAGCCCTTCAAAATGAGCCTTCCCGCCGTCTCCAAGCACCTGAAGGTATTGGAAAAAAGCGGGCTCATTGAGCGCCGCAGGGAGGCCCAGTGGCGCCACTGCCGCATCCAGGCCGCGCCCTTGAAAAACGCCACCCATTGGATGGAGCATTATCGCAAGTTCTGGGAAGAGAGCTTCGACCGGTTGGATGATTACCTACGAGAAATTCAAAAAAAGGAGAAGAAAAATGGCCGCTAACCCGATGGAAAAGGTCAAGGCTGCGGACAACGAGATTTTAATCATCCGCCTGTTCGACGCGCCGAGAAAAATGGTGTGGGAAGCCTGGAACGACACCGAACAGGCGGCCCAATGGTGGGGGCCCAGGGGCTTCACCATCACCACCCACAGCAAGGACTTGAGGCCCGGCGGGATTTGGCATTACACCATGCACGGTCCGGACGGGATCGATTACGTCAATAAGACCCAGTACCTGGAGGTTGAGGAGTATTCCAAGCTGGTCTATGACCACGGCGGCAATGACGAGAAAAAGCCCATGTTCCGTGTGACGGTCTATTTCACCGATGAGGGCGGCAAGACCCTCCTGCACATGACTATGGCCCTGCCGTCGAAGGAGGCTGCGCAGGAAACCAAGAAATTTATCAAGAAGGCCAACGGCAACTCGACCTGGGACAGGCTGGCCGAGTATCTGGACCAGAAAAAATCGGGAAAGGATTCCTTTGTCATCACCCGGACCTTCGACGCGCCGATCGGCCGGGTATTCGAGATGTGGACCGATCCCAAGCATTTCGCCCATTGGATGGGCCCCAAGGGTTCGACGATGGAGTTCCTGAGGACGGACATCAAGCCCGGCGGTTCCTCCTTCTACCGCATGTCCAGTCCCGGCGGTCCGGTTATGTACGGTAAAGCGGGATACAGGGAGATTTCCAAACCCAACCGCCTCGTTTATACCCAGTCCTTCTGCGACGAGTATGAAAAGGTCGCCCGTCATCCGATGGCGGCCACTTGGCCCGAAACCATGCTGACGACGGTTACCCTCGCGGAGGAGGGCCCGGACCGGACCAGGGTCACGATCCTGTGGGAAGTCTTTGGGGACGCGGGCCAGGCCGAACGGGACACCTTCCACAACGCCAAGGCGGGGATGGGCCAGGGCTGGGGCGGGTCGCTGGATCAATTGGAAGATTACCTTTTGGAAAACCAAGGAGTGAAAAAATGAAAAAGGAACAACTGGCCGAGGCCGCCTATTTCCTATTGCGGGTAGCGTCAGGACTGCTTTTTCTCCAAGCCGGAGGGGTCAAGATCCTGGATTGGTTCGGGGGCATTCCGGCTAATTTCGGAGGCCATCCCCACTTCCCATCCCAAGTTTGGTTCGGAGGGATGTTGGAGCTGATCGGCGGCACCTTGGTCTTCCTGGGCCTTTTCACCCGCTGCGCGGCCTTTGTCCTTTCCGGGGAGATGGCGGTGGCCTATTGGCAGTTCCATTTCAAGGGGGATTGGCCTGTACAAAACCATGGGGAACCGGCGGTGCTCTTCTGTTTTATCTTTCTGCTCTTCGCCGCCCAAGGCGGCGGGAAATACAGCCTCGATGGGTTATGGCGTGGGGCCGGGAAGTAATATTGTTCGAAAAGGGAGGACGCGATGATTCATTTTAATATCCAGTGGATCCAGTTGGCGGTGGTGGCTTTCGCGAATTTCATACTCAGCTGGCTTTGGTATTCGCCGGTCCTTTTCGGAAAACCCTTTATGAAGGTGCTGGGTATTCCCGAGGGGCACCAAATGACCGAGGCGGAAAAGAAGAAAATGCCCCTGTTGATGGCCAATGGACTCTTTTGCTCACTTTTGTTGTCCGGGGCCCTTCAGGTCCTGTGCCGCAGTTTGGGGGCGGTGGAATTCGCCCAAGGGGCTGAGATCGGGATTTTGGTTTGGGCCGGATTCGCCCTCACGGGGAGCCTCGGAACCCTTTGGGAAAACCGTTCCATGACTTTGATCAAAATCAGCAACGGACTTTATCTTTTCTCCTACGCGGTTTTCGGGGGAATTGTCGCCGTTTGGCGTTAGGCGTGGGAAAATTCGCGAAGGGGGATTGAGATGGCGGAAAAAGCGAAAGATCTTTCGTTGAAACGGGTGGTCAAGGCTCCACGGGACCTCGTGTTTGAGGTCTTTACGAAACCCGAGCACCTAACCCAATGGTGGGCGCCGAAACCCTTCACCACGCACCATTGCAAAGTGGACCTCCGTCCCGGTGGGGAATGGACCTATAGCTTCCGCTCGCCGGAGGGAGTGGAACACGACTGCCGGGCGGTTTATGAGGTGGTGGAACCTCCGGGCAAGTTGGTCATTGTCCAGGCTGTGCCTGGTCCCGGCGGCAGGCCCTTTTTCAAGATCCGCCAGACCATCACCTTTCACGATAACGGGAATGATACGGCCCTGGACTTTGAAGTGCAGGTCCTGGAAGCCAATCCCGGTTCCGAGCCTTTCCTTGGCGGCATGGAACAGGGAACCAACATGACGCTGGAAAACCTGGCGGCTTACTTGGAGAAATTTCAAAAGGGGAAACCATGAAAAAGAAAAGGACGGTCAAGGTTAAAACGGGGCAAAAGATAACCAACTGCCTCTGGTTCGACCGCCAGGCGCTGGAAGCGGCGAAATTCTATGTTTCCATCTTCCGGAAAGGCTCGAAGATCACGGACGTTTCCTATTACGGCAAGGAAGGCCGTGAGGTCCACGGCATGCCGGAAGGGACGGTCCTGGTCGCGGAATTTATTCTCCGGGGCCAGACTTTTACCGCCTTGAACGGCGGCCCCCTTTTCAAGTTCAACGAATCCATCTCCCTCCAGGTTCACTGCGACGACCAGAAGGAGTTGGATTATTTCTGGGGCAGGCTTTCCAAGGGCGGGGACCCCAAGGCCCAACAATGCGGGTGGCTGAAGGACAAGTTTGGGGTCTCCTGGCAGATCGTCCCGAGGGACATGAAGAAATGGATGTCCGGCCGCGACCCCCAAAGGGCCGGCCGGGTGATGAAAGCCTTCCTGCCCATGAAAAAACTCGTGATCAAAACTCTCCAAAAGGCCTATGAGGGTTCCTGAGCCCTTGTTTTCATGGGGCTCCCTCCCTTAGGATTGGCCAGCCCCGCTCCCCAAAGAAAGACAAACGATGGATACCTCAGTCAACCGGAAGAAATTGGTCCCATGGGTCAATTACCTCATCTTTTTTTGCGTGGTGAATGAGACGGTGTTCAACGTCTCAACCCCTAAAATCTCCGAGCAGTTTGGCTTGTCCTCCTCCGGCGTGAGCTGGATGATGACCATCTTCCTGGTTTTTTTCGGGATTGGGTCCCTCATCTATGGCAAGTTGTCGGACATCTACAGCCCCAAACACCTTTTGTTCATCGGCATCGCCCTCTACAACCTGGGATCGGTCATGGGATTCACCCTGAGGTTTTCCTATCCCCTGGTCATTCTGTCGCGGGCCATCCAGGGCATCGGCGCCTCGGCCCTGCCGGCTCTGGTTTTCGTCATCATTGCCCGCTACTTTGAAATGCACGAAAGGGGCAAGGTCTTCGGGACGATCACCTCCACCGTTTCCTTCGGCATCGGCGTGGGCCCGGTCGTGGGGGGCTTCGTGGCGGGAAACCTCCACTGGTCCTATCTCTTCTTGATTCCCCTCTTCACCCTGGGTTCCATCCCTTTCCTGAACCGTGAACTTCCATCCGAACCCCGGCGGGAAGGGACTGTCGATATTCTGGGGGCGGTATTGGTGGCCTTCACGGTGGGAGCGCTGGTGCTGTACTTAAATTACAGCCGTTGGGATTACCTGGCGGTTTTTCTTGTCCTGTTGGTCTTGTTTCTCCGGCGAATCCATACGGCGGTTAATCCCTTCATTCCGCCGGACTTGTTCAAAAATATCCGTTTCCGGGACGGCGTCCTGGTGGGTTTCAGCCTCTTTTCCATCGTCATGGGCATCATGTTCCTCATTCCCTTGATGCTTCACGAGGTCCATGGGTTGGACTCCGGAAAAATCGGCATGATTCTTTTTCCGGGCGCTATCAGTTCGGTTTTTTTCGGAACCTACGCCGGATCCCTGGCGGACCGGAAGGGGAACTCCTTTGTCGTGGCCCTCGGCTTGTCCCTGCTGGTTTCGGCTATGGTCCTGATGGCCTTCTTTTTAAGCTGGTCGCCCTATCTCATCGGGGCTGCCATGCTCCTGACTTACGTCGGATTCTCACTCTTCCAGACGGCCATGATCAACAGCGTCTCCCAGACGCTTCCGGAAAATGAGACTGGTATCGGCATGGGGGTCTTCAACCTGGTGGCCATCATTTCAGGCGCGGTTGGAACGGCGATGGTCGGAAAAATCCTCGACGGCAAGTGGCTGGACTTTTCCGTCCTCTCCACCATTTCGAGAGGATTCGCCTACAGCAATTTACTTTTGGCCTTTTCGCTGGTGGCGGTAGGGGGCGGGGCTTTGTATTTGTGGGCTTTCCGGAAGGAAGTGGAAACAAATAAAGTTTTTGTCACAGAGCCCGCCGAATAAATTAAAGGTTTTTATGGATGGGCCAGGTTGAGGATTAGCTGGATGATTCCCAAGGCAAGCATGGCCCACCCGAGTTTTTTCAAGTATTTCGGGCTGGTTTCCGGGGCGAAGAAAGAGAAGTAAGTTCCCGCGCCCAGCGACCAAATGGAATCGGATGCTTTTCCGAGCCCGACGCGGACTATGACGAAAGAGGTCAGGACGAATAGCGCCAAACCTCCGATGGAAAAAAGAAAGAAGACGGCGGGGTTGTTGACGTTGAGTTTTCGGACGATTTTTTTCGTGATGGCTGGATCAACTTTTTGGGCAACGGCAAGATTGATCTCCTCCATTTTTTCGTAGCCGAAGAGGACGTACTTTTTTTTATTGGAAATGATGCCAAGGGAGGACGGATTTTCGGAAAGGGTAAGCTTTGTGATGGAGGAGTAGGGGATGGTTTTAACTCCGTCGATGTCCTTGATTTGGATGGACTGGTGGTCCAGGGTGAGGCTGGTGCCTTGGAATCGGCGGGCTTGTTTTCGGGCGGTGAAGAACATAGTGACACCCATCAAGACCAGGGTTGTTGGAATGGAAATCGCATAAGGGACAATGGACTCGCCCCTTGCGGCCATTTTTATCATGGCAACTGAACCCAAGAAGAGCAGGAAACAGGACGTCACTAAACCGACGACAATTACCCGGGTGTACATGTGGGAAATGGTTATTTTCGAGATTTTGTAGGACATTTCGGGGCCTTCCCTTTTTTTATACTTCCACGAACAGGCTTTTTTCCTTCGTCATCGTCACCAATCCCAT
>CAZUXW010000028.1:0-36523 GCA_964624625.1 uncultured bacterium | reverse complement strand
CCTTGTAAAAAGGAGGAAGCATCGAGTCGCCGCTTCCTTTCCAAGCCGACCTGGCCTTTTCCTTTTGTCCTTCCATGGATTTTTGGAAACCGGCCTCATCCACCCCCAGGCCCTTTTCCCTCAGGATTTCCTTGGTGATGTCCAGTGGAAAACCAAAGGTGTCATAAAGCATGAAGGCTTCCTCGCCGGATAAGGTCGAGGTATTAGCCTTGATCATTCCCCCAATTTTTTCGAGAAGGCGTTCGGTGCCGGCGGCTAGCGTTTCATAGAATCTTTCTTCCTCGGCCCGCACAACGTTAACGATATGCTCCTTCCGGTCCACCAGCTCGGGGTAGACGGGTCCCAGCAGTTTTCCCACTTCCAGGGTAAGCGGGGACAGGAAGGGTTTGTCAAAACCCAGGAGTTTGCCGTGGCGCACGGCCCGGCGGAGGATACGGCGGAGCACATAGCCCCGGCCCTCATTGGAAGGCAATACGCCGTCGGCGATGAGGAAGGTGGTGGCTCTCAGGTGGTCGCTGATCACCTTCAAGGAGGTATAAGTTTGGGAGGCGTCGGGCTGGTAGGAAATCTTTCCGGCCTTGCCGATGGCGGCCATCAAGGGAGCCACCAAGTCCGTCTCAAAATTCGAGGGGACCTTTTGCATGACGCTGGCGACCCGTTCCAATCCCATTCCCGTGTCGATGTTGGGTTTGGGCAGGGGTTTGAGGGTGCCGTCTTCCTGTTTATCGAACTGGGTAAAGACCAGGTTCCAAATTTCCAGAAGCCGGCCTTCCTCCGCGCTTTGCTCGAAATCCTTCACGGCCCCGCCGCCGGGGTCCAGGTCCACGTAGATTTCCGAGCAGGGTCCGCAGGGGCCGGTGGGCCCCATGGTCCAAAAGTTGGAGTCCTCCCCCAACCGCACGATTCGTTCCGAGGGAAGGCCCGCGGTTTTTTTCCACAGTTCGATCGCCTCGTCGTCATCCTTGTAGACGGAGACCCAAAGCCTGTCTTTGTCGAGTTTTAGGATTTCGGTCACGAATTCCCAGGCCCACTCGATGGCCTCCTTCTTGAAATATCCCCCAAAGGAAAAATTACCCAGCATCTCGAAATAGGTATGGTGCCGGGCGGTATAACCCACCCTCTCCAAATCGCCGGTGCGGAAGCATTTCTGGCAGGAGGCGGCGTAGGGCACGGCATGGGGAAAAGGAATGGTGCCGAGAAAGTAAGGCTTGAACTGGTTCATGCCGGCGTTGGAAAGCAAAAGGGTCGGGTCGTTTTCGGGGACGAGGGAGGACGAGGGAACAATTTTATGGTTTTTGGATTTGAAAAAATCCAGGTAAGCTTTCCTGATTTCACTGCCGGTGGTCGGGACGTTCATGGTGTTGCCTTTAGGTTAATTTTCCTCGGGAGGAAGTTCGGGATTATAGCCGAAAACTTCCCTCACGGCGAGACGGGCCGCTTCCAAAGAATACCCTTTGCGGACAAGGAATTCCCAGGCTTTGCGCTTGGTTTCCCCCTTCTTTTTCTCTTTTTTCCGCAAAAATCTCTGTTTTTGCCGGGCCAAATACTCCAAGGCGTTTTGTTTTTCGTCACCCGAGGGAAAAACACTCCTCAGCGCCCTTTGGATCATTTCCCTGGGAATCTTCTTTTTAAAAAGGGCCGTCTCTATCTTTCGGGGCCCCCAATGGCGGTCCTTACGGTTGCGGATAAAAAGCTCGGTGAAGACCCCGTCATCGAGAAATTTTTTCGCCTTGAGCTTTTC
This sequence comes from uncultured bacterium, assembly GCA_964624625.1. GTDB lineage: Bacteria > Oederibacteriota > Muellerivitia > Muellerivitales > Muellerivitaceae > PALSA-1180. Next base: position 34,782 of record CAZUXW010000028.1, on the reverse strand, counting down.
GAGGACCAACTCTTGCAGGCCGGGGGAAAGGGTCCGCTTGGTGAATTTGTCGCGGAGCTCCCCTGTGCTGTAAGCCCTGCGGTTGAGCAGCCAGAGGGCATAGCGGTAGGCCTGGGGCTCGGAGATGAGGGGTTTTGATTTTTTCACCGGCAATTTATTGGACGGGGGCAGCGGTTCCCGTCGCGGGATCATATTGGACTCCGCCGGGGATATGATCAATATACTCGGGGACCAGGTCCTGCAGCGCAGGGGGATTGGATCCCTTCATGCTCTTGTATTTCTCAATGGCGGCCTGCACATTTTCCACGTTAACCGTGGAAGCGACTGCGGCGGCCTTTTCCTCCGAGCTTTTCAAACCCTGGGTATATCCGGTCAAGGTCTGTTCCTTGGGCGTATCGGGAATCTGGTTCCAAAGGTAGTAGCCGATTCCTCCTCCCACCAGCACCACTACCACCAGAATGAATTTCCAGCTCATTTTTTCCTCCTTTGGCCCGTCGCGGCTTTTTCCAAAAGGCCGATCATTTCCGCCACGGCCTTCCCCAATCCTACCATAGCCGCCCGCGCGACGATGTTGTGGCCGATATTCAGGTCCTCCGTCTCCGGCAGTGCCGCGATAGGGGTCACGTTTTGATAAGTGAGCCCATGGCCCGCGTGCACCCTTAATCCCAGGCCATTGGCCAATCGGGCCCCGGCGGCCAAGGCTAAAAATTCCTTTTCCACATCCCCCCCTGACCGGCAAGCTTGGCTATAGCGTCCCGTGTGAAGTTCAATGAAGGCCGCGCCCAACCGGGCGGCCAGCTCGATGGTTCGGGGATTGGGGCCGATAAAAAGGGATACGGGGATTCCCTTCCCCTGGATCCGGTCGATCGTTTTTTCAAACAGGGCTGGTGCTTTTTTTAGGGACAGGCCCCCCTCGGTGGTCAATTCCCGCCTATTCTCGGGAACTAAGGTCACCTGGTCCGGCTGAATCCGGAGAGCGATTCCCACCATCTCGTCCGTTGCGGCCATCTCCAAGTTCAATTTCGTTGTGATGGATTTCCGGAGTTCCACCACATCCCGATCCTGGATATGCCTTCGATCTTCCCTCAGATGGACCGTGATACCGGCTGCCCCGGCCCTCTCAACCAGCCTGGCGGCCTCAAGGAGATTTGGCTCCTCTTCCCCGCGGGCCTCCCGCAAGGTGGCGATGTGATCGATATTAACGCAAAGCTGGGCCAAGGCTATCTCCTGGTTTTTTTCTTTTTTGAGGCGTCCTGGGGATCGTTGAGGGGAACCAGGTGGACCGTAATGTCCGAGACGTTCGCCGTCACCCCCGGCGGCAGGGGTTGAACCTTCGGGTGTACCACTAAATCCTTTTGGCCCGGCAAATATCCCTTCAAACTGACCACCGCTTTGACTTCTTCCTTATCCACGTCCAAGATGCTCTCCTTGCGGCCGGAGAGGATCACCGGGATGGAGGGCTTGAGTTTATCATCCAAGGTCATTCCAGCCGGCATGTCCCCCAGCTCCAAGTGGGGCGTCAATTTCAGTTCCAATACCTGCCGGGAACCCACATAGGCCCACAAAATGAAGGCGAGAAAAAAAGCCAGGATCTTTAAACCGAAATTTTCCAGCAGTAGCCTTTTCATTTAAACCTCTTTAAAAAATTTAACCCCAGAGTGAACAGAGTTACACAGAGCAAGGCTTACCAGTTTGGGCCGGCATTCTTTAAAAAAGATTTACTCAGTTCACTCCGTGGTAAATGGCTTCTTTCTTTAATCCACCTTCGTGCCGTAAAGGGTTAACATCTCTTCCAATGTATCCCCGTCGATTTCCGGGGTGATTTTTCCGGCCATCGCGAAGGCGATGGTGTGGTTCTCCTCGGAAACCACGATGGCCAAAGCGTCCGTTTCCTCCGTGATCCCCACCGCCGCCCTGTGGCGGGTTCCGTAGGACCTGCTTAAGTTGGGATTTTGGCTCAGGGGAAGGATGCATCCCGCCGAGGCGATTTTCCCGCCCCGGATCACCACCGCCCCGTCATGCAGGGGGGAATGGGGAACGAAAATTGTCACCAAAAGCTCGGCGGTGGTATCGGCCTCGATTTTAGTCCCCGAGTCAAACACGCTTTGAAGGCTGTCGTCCCTTTCGATCACGATGAGCGCGCCTTGGCGCTTCTTCACCAATTCCCGGACCGCGGTGGTGATTTCCTTGAAAAGAATCGCGTCGCCTTGGAAAACCCCGCCCCAGAATCCCCCTCGGCCGATCTGGGTGATGATCCTCCGCAAATCCGGCTGGAAGACCACCACGAAGGCGATGAGCAGGAAGGGCCCGACATTGCTCAGAAGCCAATCCAGGGTCAATAAATGGAACTGGCTGGCAATGACCATGGCCAGGAAAAGGATGGCGAACCCGATGACGATGCGGGTGGCTCGGACTTCCCAGATGAGCAGCAGCAGCTGGTAAATGACGTAGGAAACCACCAGGATGTCGAGGGCGTCCTGGATCCTGAAATTATAAAAAAGGGTAAGAAGATTATTCATCCCGCGTCAGTCCCCGGTTGTACCGAATAGCATCAGCTATTTTTACCACACGGACGGCGGCTTTGACATCATGAACTCGGACAAAATCAGCTCCGTTAAGAATGGAAGCGGTGAGGGCCGCGCCGGTAGCCTCCACCCTTTCCCCGGGCGGCGCCCCTCCCAATAAAAATCCCAGCGTGGATTTTCGGGAAGGCCCCATCATGATGGGACATCCTAAAAACATAAGCTCCGCCAACCGCCGGATGATCTCGATATTATGCACAGGCTTCTTCCCGAAGCCAAAACCGGGATCGATTAAAAGACGATCCCTGGAAATCCCAAACCGCCCGGCCGCCTCCAGTCGTTCCCTGAAAAACTCGGACAGTTCGCCCATCAAATCACGGTAAGTCGGATTTTTCTGCATCGTTCCTGGTTTACCCCTCATGTGCATCAAGACGACCGGGACCTTCAACCGGGCGATGGTCTTTCCCATTTTCGGGTCAAGCCTCAGGGCGCTGATATCATTGACCATTTGGGCCCCTTCCCCTACCGCCGCCAGAGCCACTTCGGCTTTGGTGGTATCCACCGAAAGGGGAATGCGAAGGGCTTTCGCGCAGGCCCGGATGACCGGAAGGATCCGTTTTTTTTCTTCAGAGGCCGAGACGGGTTTGGCCCCGGGCCTGCTGGACTCCCCCCCGATATCCACCCAATCAGCGCCTTCCGCTTGTATTCGGAGGGCCCTTTCGAGGGCGGTTTCAGGGGAAAGGTAAAGGGCACCATCGGAGAAGGAATCCGGAGTGACATTCAGGATTCCCATGACTTGGGTTTGGTTTTTCCAGGCGAAATGGCGGCCGCCGCGGCCTTGGAGGTCAAAGGATCGGTTTTGAACGGGGTGGGGGCAACCTAAGGTTTCGGGGGCGATCTTCCGGAAAGAAGGACCCTTCTTCCGCCCCATGGACGGCCTACTTCCCAATCAGCTGAAGGGCTTCATTGCGGGTGACGACGCTTTTTTGGAAGACCCCCCGGACTGCCGAAGTGGTCATGCGGGCGCCTGGTTTTTTCACTCCCCGCATCGTCATGCAAAGGTGTTCGGCTTCCACGATGACCAAGACCCCGTGGGGCTTCAGGACTTTCATCAAGGTATCCGCCACCTGGGTTGTGATCCGTTCTTGCAGCTGGGGGGCGCGGGAGACCATTTCCACGACCCGGGCCAGCTTGGAAAGACCCGCTAAGCGGTCCTTTTTGGGAATGTAGGCCACATGGGCCTTCCCATAGAAGGGGAGCAGGTGGTGTTCGCACATGGAGTAAAAGGGAATATCCCGGAGGATGACCATTTCCTCATGGCCTTCGGTTTCAAAGACCGTGATCGCTTCTTTGGGGTTTTTACCGATACAGGAAAAAACCTCTTCGTACATCCGGGCCACCCTTTTCGGGGTGTCCTTGAGGCCTTCGCGACGGGGGTCATCCCCGATGGCGATTAAGATTTCCCGGACGGCTTTTTCGATACGGGCCTTATCCAACCTGTCCCCCGGGCTTCATGGCTTGGGAAGGTGCGACTTGGGGTTTGAGCGTCACCTTCGGCGTGGTTTCGGCCGGGGCCGAGGCGGTGGGATTGGTGGGCGCCGGGGGGTATTTCGCAGTAGGCTTGGGACCCATTTTCTTCCCCGCCATGATGTTATCCACGTCTTCCCCGTCCAGAACTTCCCTTTCCAACAGGGCTTCGGCCATGGTTTTCAAATACTTCTTATTTTTCTTGAGGATGTCCAGGGCCTTTCGATGGCAGTCTTCCACGATCTTCTTCACCTCAGCGTCGATCATTTTGGCCGTTTGTTCGGAGTAGTTTTTTTCTTTCATCATATCCCGGCCGATAAACACCATTTCATCTTTTCTTCCCAAGGTAATGGAGCCCATTTTGGTGCTCATCCCATACTCGCAAACCATGGCCCTCGCGATATCCGTAGCCCTGTTCAAATCATCCCCCGCGCCGGTCGTCACGTCCCCAAAGGTAATTTCCTCGGCCGAACGGCCTCCCAGCAGGGAGGTTATCCGGTTGAGAAGCTCCGTTTTTGAGGCGAGGAATTTTTCCTCGTTGGGCAGGTACCAAGTGGCCCCCAGCGCGGCATGGCCCCTCGGAATAATTGAAACTTTATGAACCGAGTGGGACTTGTCGACCATTTTGCCGACGATGGTATGGCCCGACTCGTGGTAAGCCACGATTTTCTTTTCTTCCTCGGAAATCACGCGGGTTCGGCGCTCCGGTCCCGCCATGACGCGGTCGATCGCTTCTTCCAATTCCTCCAGGTCCACCGCTTTCTTGTTGCGGCGAGCGGCCAACAGGGCCGCCTCATTGATCAGGTTCGCCAAGTCGGCCCCTGAAAACCCAGGCGTCCGGCGGGCGATGACCGACAAGTCCACGCCCTCGGCCAACTTGATGACCTTGGCGTGAACCTTGAGGATGGCCTCGCGGCCGCCCAGATCAGGACGGTCCACCACGATTTGACGGTCAAATCGCCCCGGTCGAAGCAATGCCGGGTCCAATACGTCCATCCGGTTGGTGGCCGCGATCAGGATGACCCCCGTGTTGGTGTTAAATCCGTCCATTTCCACCAGCATCGCGTTGAGGGTCTGCTCCCGCTCGTCATGGCCTCCCCCTAGGCCCGCACCCCTTTGGCGGCCCACGGCGTCGATCTCATCGATGAAGATAATGCAGGGCGCGTGCTTCTTTCCCTGTTCAAACAAATCCCGGACCCTGGCCGCTCCCACCCCCACAAACATTTCCACGAAATCCGAACCCGAAATGGAGAAAAAGGGCACACCCGCCTCACCCGCGACCGCCTTGGCCAGTAGGGTTTTGCCGGTTCCAGGGGGGCCCAAAAGGATAACGCCCTTGGGAATTTTTCCGCCCAACATTTGATATTTTTTCGGGTCTTTTAGAAAGTCAACCACCTCCACTAACTCGGTCTTGGCCTCTTCCACTCCCGCCACATCGGCGAAGGTGATCTTTTGCTGGCCGGAAGTCATCAAACGGGCCCGGCTCTTGCCAAAGGCCATGGCGCCACCGCTGCCGGCCTGGGCCTGGCGCATCATGTAGATGAACCAAGCGAAAATAAGGACGATGGGACCCAATTGGATCAGGAGAGCCCATATGAAATTATTTTTGGGGGCTTCCACAGACACCTTGACGTTTTTTTCCAAAAGGGATTTCATCAAGTTCTGGTTGGGATCGTCCGGCATGACCACCTTAAACTCGGTTTTATCGTTCGCCGAGCCCATCACAAGCCTGTCCTCGGGATGAATCGTCACGGATTGGGCGTTGCCGGCTTGGACCTCGGCGATAAACTTGGAGTAGTCCCAATCGCTCTGGGGTTTGGGATTTTGGTAGCCCCGGATGAGATACATCACCACGACGAAAAACAAAAGCCAGCCAGCCGCGTATTTAAAGAATTGGTTCAAAGGAGGTCTCCTCAAGTCAAATTAACGTCTTAGGGCTAGTGGTTCAAAGTAGGAACATTCCCCAAAAGAAACAAGGAACCGTATCATAGCTGAGCCTCTTTTCGATTTGCAAGCGAGGGGGGCTCCCGGGAGATTTTATCCTTAAAAGGCCCGGTTCTTGGGGAGGGACCGCATGTTTTGTCAGTCTTTCTTGCGTAAAAAGGCCCTGGCGCCGTCACGGCCCGCCGCCAATCCGAAGCCCAAATCTTTTGGTCCCCTCCCCTGTCCACACCACAAACGGATGGTTTCCTCGATTCGTTCAAAAGAAAGTCCCCTGGCGTCCGCACTGAGCCTTTCCGCTGCGCGGCGAACCCACCTTCTTTGGAGGGCTAAGGGAATTTGTCCGAACGCGTCGGCGCGGCAATGATATTCCCTCCTCCCCCACCGGCTTTTCAAGGCCGGTCCCACCGAGGCTAGAAGCCCGTCCATGAACAGGTCCTCAGTGGCCGTAATCTCGCCTAAGCGGGCCAGGGCTTCCGTTAAACCCGGATTCCAACGGGAGAGGAAAGGCAAAATCTCATTTCGGATTTGGTTTCGACGGTATTGATTTTCCCGGTTGGACCCATCCTCCCGCCAAGGGATCTTCCGCGATTTTAGAAAGGATTGAATCTGGCCCTTGGAAAAACCCAAGAGGGGCCTCCAAATGCTCAAGGGAGCCAGGACTGGATCAAAGTTGATTTTTTGGACCTGCCGCAAACCGGAGAGTCCCCTTGGGCCCGATCCCCTCAGAAGCCGGTCCAAAAGGGTCTCGGCCTGATCCTCCAAATGGTGGGCCACCGCCACGCCCCAAGCCTTTTCCTGCCGAACCAGTTTTTGGAAAAAAACATAGCGGACTTCACGGGCCAATTCCTGCAGCGATCGCCCTTCCCGGCGGACCCTGTCCTTGAATCGGCGGACCCTCAGTTTTTTAAACGGGAGGTGGCGGCTTTTGCAAAAACGCCGGACCACCGCCTCGTCCCGGTCCGAAGCGGCTCCGCGCAAGCCATAATTGACGTGGGCCGCCACCAGACGCTGGGAGGAATTGGGTAATTGTTCCTGGAGAAACAACAAAAGACCGAGTGAATCCGAGCCGCCGGACACCCCGACGATCAGCCTTGCTTTCGGGGAAAAAGGAGTTGGTGGGAGCGTTCCATCATTCGTCATAACGGACTTTCTCAAAAACAAATTAAAAATGGTAGCGGGGGGCAGATTCGAACTGCCGACACTTCGGGTATGAGCCGAATGCTCTAACCAACTGAGCTACCCCGCCATCCGGTGGGTAGAAAACGAAGACGAAAAACCGGCCGGCCATCCTTCCTGGGAGACTCAAAAGGAAACATGGCCTACTCCGCCCGAAAGGTCAAACCTCACCCTTGGGGACGGGGCAGTGAATATGCCAATCTTCAGGAGTGTTGTCAATTGTCTTGAAAGGGGTTTACTTGTTCTTTTCTTTACGTTCAAAGTAGGATTTCTTCAATTCCTGGGCGATGGCTGGGTTTTTCATCAAGATTTTATCGAAATCATAACGTTGAAGGATAAAAAGCTCCGTGATGTCCTCCGCGACCACTGTCGCGTTTCTTGGCTCATTGGAAATTAACGCCATTTCCCCGAAAAAATCATCCGCGGCCAGTGAAGCCACCTGTTTCTTGCTGAATCCCTTTTTGACCCAAACTGAAACTTTTCCCGAGGCGATTAAATAAAAAGCGTCGCCGGGATCGCCTTGCTTGATGATTTCGTATCCCTTTTGGACCCGTATCATCCGCAAATGGCCGATCAACTCGTCCAGTTCGTTTAATTTGAGGGATTGGAAAAAGTAGGTGCTTTGAAGCACATGGCGGAGACGACTAAAAACGGACGCTGTGTCGGTCATTCTTTTCTCCGTTGGAAAATACTGGGTTGACGCCCATTAGTATATATCCAAATGCCGCAACCACAAAGGGGTAAACCGGGAGCCTTCCCATAGGGGTGAAATAACCAACCGGGGATGTGTTTTCCCTGGCAGGGATTGGGTCAATCTTCAAAAGAAAGTCCCATGGACCTTAGTCTTTCCACCACCGCTTTCACGGAACGGCTCCTATTCATGACGTAAAAATGGATGCCTGGAGCTCCCTTGCGCAGAAGCTCCTCGCATTGGCGGGTCGCGTATTCAATGCCCGCGAGGACGACCTTTTCCTTGTCCTCCCGGATGGGCTCCACCATTTCCCGCAACTCCTTGGGAATTTTGCCGCCCGATAGGCTGCCGATCTTTTCCAGTTGGGCGTAATCCGTCAACAGCCATATACCGGGCTGCACCGGGGTTGAAATATTCATTTTTCGGAGCTTCTCGACAAATTGAAAATAATCCTCATTATCGAAAAACAGCTGGGTCACGATGAATTGCCCCCCCGCCGCGATCTTTTGTTTGAGATTCATCAAGTCCGACTCTTTATCCTTGGCTTCCACGTGGCCTTCCGGGTATCCCGCCACGCCGATGCAAAAATCATAACTCTCGGATCGGATGAACCCCACCAATTCATTGGCGTAGCGAAAACCATCGGCCGCCGGGACAAATGAAGTTTGTCCCTTGGGCGGATCCCCCCTCAAGGCCAGGAGATTTTCAATTCCCGCCCCTTTCAATTGGTCGAGTAATTTTTTTATTTCTTCCCGGGAATGTCCCACACAGGTGAAATGCATGAGCGGCAGGACCCCCATTTCCTTTAAACGGACGGCGATGCCATAGGTCGTGTCCCGGCTGGAACCGCCGGCCCCGTAGGTAATGGAAATATAATCGGGATTCAGCTGTTTCAGCTGTTCGATGGTTTTGTAAAGCTCCTCCAAATCCCCATCCCGCTTGGGGGGGAAAAGCTCAAAGGAAAGAACCCTGTTTTTTTGTTTAAACAACTCGATAATTTTCATGGGACCGCTTTCAATGGAATCAGGTCTTCTTCCGAAAGTAGTAAATAATCATACCAACATAACCAAGGCAGGAAAATAGGGAAACCCACATTCCCAGCACGAAAGCCAAAGGCCTGTATTCCAAAATAAAGTGATGGTTCCCCCGGGCCAAGGGGATGGCCCTCAAAAAATAATTGGCCGGCATCACTTGGTAGGCGGGTTGCGCGCTGCCCGGCAGGGCTTTGATCCGCCAACCCTCACTGAAGTTGTCCGTCACCAGCAGGAGAGAGGCCTGAGGAACATTGGCCGAAATTTCAATTCGATCAGTCGAAAGGTCTTTCCATTCCACCGAACCCTTTTCTTTACCGGGCGAGGGCGGTGGATTCGGGGCCTTTTCCAAAAAAATTTTTTGGGCGGGGTTGAACGACGGGTCAAAAAGGGCCGGTAAAATTTTGCCGTTATCCGAAAAGGCTTCCCATTGATTCAGCAGCAGCATCCGGGGAAGGGCTTTAAAGGGCATCGGTTCAACCTGAACTGGATCCCGGTCCATAAAAACCCGGTATTTCAACCTCATCATCCCGAAAACCGGATGGAATCTTTTGTAAATCGGAAGGACTGAAAAAAGCTGGTTTTCCGAAAGGCCCTGGCTGAAACAGACGAACCGTCCATAGCGGCCCAGGACCATCGGCTCATCTTCCCAAATGTCGTCCATCCCCGTTACCAAGGAAGCGCTGCCGGTCCCGTAAACCCGGTAGTCGCCTGGATCCGCCTGGTAAGCCTTTCGGATTTGATCAAACTTTTGTTGAAGACCCGCCAGCTCAAAGGTAGGCCTATTCGACCGGGCGAAAACGAAAAGCTCAAGCACGGCCATGGCGGCTACCGCGGCAACCTTGGGCCGGGAGACCTTGGGGGAAAAAAACAAGAGTGATAACAAAAGGCAGGAGCCCCCGCCGAGAATTAAACTTAAGGAAGTTTGATGGCCGGCCGCTTGGAGAAAAAGTTCCTGGAGGGGCGGCTCCATCGCCGCAAAGGAATGTTGAAGCCAACCTATGGAAGAAAACCATTTTCCCCAATCCCCGTTTAAACCCCTATCCATGGACCCTAATATCCAAATTTCGAGTCCAAAAAACAAAAGCCCCAAAATCGTCGTTACAAACCAGGGGCCCCTCGGGACGCTTTTGTTTTTAATTAAAAAATCCAGCCCAAGACCGCAAAGAAGGGCCAAATACAATCCGGCCAAAAAATCAAACTTGCTTATTCCCCGGAAGCCGTTGAATAAAGGAACAAAGTCATAAAACAAACGATAAAGGGGGGTAAAGGATCCCAGGGAAAAAAGAAAAGCGATTCCTGCCATGGTGAAGGCCCATTTATTCATTTTGGGCCTCCCCGCCGCCGCGGTCAGGATCAGGAAAAAAGCTCCGAGGCCAACAAACAATGAAACTTCCCACAAAAACCATTGGCTCCAATAGGGGGCGTTGGTTAAGTTGCCAAAAATCCCCGGTAAAATTAACGTAAGGATATTTTGCGGCGGAAAAGAAAAAGAACTCGCCTTAAGGTATTCCATTGGAACGCTCCGGGAGCACTCAAGAAAAGCTCCGATGCCAGTCCACAATTGAACCGCCGTCAAGAATGACGCGGAGGCGTAAATCGCCGCCCAGCTTCCAAGAATCGAAAGTTTCTCCTGGCGGCCCTTCAGATTCAGAAGAGTGTAGATTCCCGAAATAATCGCCGTGAAATAAACATACTGGGGATGGCCTGCCAATATCTGCATCGAAACCGCGAAAATCCCCAAAAGAATCCAACCCAGGGACAGGGTTTCGACCAGTCCGTCGATGGCCAGGAATAAAAGAGGAGCCCACACCATGGCGCAGAGATTCGGCAAATGTCCCGCGTAAAGATGTAAATAGAATGCCCCGCCGAACATAAAAACCGTTCCGGCGGTAAAACAAGCCAGTGGATGAAGTCCCCGGTAATAGGTCCAAAGATAGGTGAAAAAACCCGCCAAAAAAACATGTAAGACTATGCCAATGTTGATGGCAGGAGCCAAGGGAAGGAGGAGGTAGATCCAATTGAGGGGATATAAAAGGGCTGATTCAAAGTTGCCTAAAAAGGGGGACCCGCAAAGATAATGGGGATTCCATAAAACCAGGTGGCCTTGCCGAAGCTGGTCAAAACCAAACTGACGCCAGGCGGTGAAATGAAGGAACAAATCGGTTTGGGAGCTGGATAAAACCCTTCCATGACCGTTCAATAGGACGTCGCCGAACAAAAAAAGGTTTAGAAGAAGCAGCCCTAAAATTCCATAGGTAAAAGGGCGTTGGTCTTTTTCGGCTTGCTGCTTGAACATAAGTCCATGGAAGCAAAGGAAGCTTCCATCGTCAATAAGTTTCTCGGCCCTGGCCCGAAAAGTACTGGTTTGCGGAAGGCCTTTTCCCATAAAATGATTCACCACTTACGGAGAATTCCCTTGTCCCAATCCGACCATATTGTCCTGACGGGCCTCAAAATATCCTGCATCATCGGTATTTTCGATTGGGAGAGAAAACAAAAACAAAACGTGGTGATCGACTTGAGGTTCCCCGCGGATATCCAAAAGGCAGCCCGAAGGGACGGCATCGGGGACACGGTTGACTATAAAAAGATCGCGAAAGCGACTATCGCTTACGTCGAGAAAAGCCGGTTCCAATTGATTGAAACCCTGGCCGAAAGGCTGGCCGATCTCCTATTGACCCGATTCCAACTTCCCGAGATTTTCCTTCGCGTTTCCAAGCCCGGAGCGGTCCGGGGCTCCCAAAATGTCGGCGTGGAAATTACCAGGAAAAACAGCCTGCCCAGCCGGAGCCTGGTTTATTTCAGCCTCGGCTCCAATATGAACCAATCCTTCCATTTAAAAAACGCCCTTGGGGCCATCGATCATAAGTTCGGCTTAACCGCAGTCTCCCGGGTTTATGAAACTTCCCCCGTGGGAGGAAAAAAAAACCAGCCCTTTTTCTGGAATATGGTGGCGGCGGTCAGCACCGATGAAAAACCCCTGGCCATCCGCCGGTGGATTGAGGAGCTGGAAAAAAGGGAAGGCCGGGTCCGGACCAAGGACCGCTATAGTTCCCGAACCCTCGATGTGGATTTGATCCTTTGGAAAAATCTCGTCGTAAAGGGAAGGGGTTTTTCCCTTCCCCACAGGGACATTCAAACCAAGGCCTTTGTGCTGTTTCCACTCCTTGAGATCGCCCCGACCCTTGAAATCGCGGGAATCCGGAAGTCCTTGATGGAGTTGGCCCAAGCCTTTCATGACCCATCCCAATCCATTCGCCAATTGCCCTCCGAAATCCTACCCTGGGCCGGACCTTGAAGAGGGTTCCGGGCGAACCCATTAGATGAATCTTCCCCCATCCACTTTTAGGATTTGACCTGTGATAAAGGGCTGGGTCGCCAAAAAATAAACGGCTTCCGCGATATCCTCCGCTTTCCCTTGGCGTTTCAAGGCGCTCCGGTTCAACAATTCCGTTCTTTTTTTCCGGCTGTAATTTTTCGGGATAAAAATGGCTCCCGGCGAAACGGCATTCACCCGAACGCTCGGTCCCATTTCCTTGGCGCAAAAGCGGGTCATCGTCATTAAAGCGGATTTGGACGCGCAATATCCCGCATAGTCCCTTAAGACGGGATGTTCACCGTATATATCCGTTAGATTCACGATGCTTCCGCGCGTTTTGGCCAGCCATGGATAGGCGGACTGGCTCAAAACATAGGGTGAGAATAGGTTCACGTTGAAAAGATCCAGCCATGGAGCGATCCGGTGGTCGCTTAGGGGCGTCGGATAAAACAACGAGGCGTTGTTGATCAATAGATCCAAACGCTTGAAGGTTTTGACCGCCTTTTGAACCGCCACGCCGGCCTGGCCCGCTTTCCTCAAGTCCGCCCTCACCATCAAAATCCTCGCGCCCAGGCCTTCCAGTTCATTGGCTAGTCGCGCGGTTTCAACCTTGGAACTTTGATAATGGAGGGCCAGGTCAAATCCCTTTTGGGCGAATTTGAGGCTGATGGACCTTCCCAAGAAACTCGAGCCGCCCGTGACCAAGGCCACCGGCCTTTTGAAACTATTTAAATGATCTTTCATCTTATCCGCCTAATCACCCGATTTTTGTTCGGCTAAAACTTTTGAAAGAGCCGGCAGGAACTTCCAATACCATGTCGTAATTTGAACCGCTTTGACTTCCGGAAAAAGCTCCAGGAAAAACTTTTGCGCCCCCTCCCAGAGGGGGGTTCCGGGGCCGTTTTCCTTTAAATTTATCTGGAATTCCCGGATCAGGGAGGCTGGCTTTACCTGAACAAGATCGTTTAGGGCTTCTTCCCGCAGCTCCTCGTGCAAAACCAAAAGGTACAGGATCAGCACAAGGCATTGGGAGGCTCGGTACTGCTCGTCCAACTTGGCTTTTTTGCGTGTTCCCAACTGCAACCCGTTGATGAGGATAAACCGGCCCGTTTGGGGGATCCGAACCGAATAGTCATGATCCATGTATTTAATATCCACCACATGGGGATCTTCCAAGAGGAGTTTGACCCAGGGGTCGGGGATCGCGGCCAGTCCTTCCAGGTAGGGATTTTTGCGCTGGGCTTTTTGGGGACACCTCACCTCCAAGAAGCCCAGATCTTCCCTGTGGTAAAGCGGGATAGATTTCGCGTGGCGTGCGTCAGAAACCAATTTACGTTGGAAACCCCGGGACAATAAATCTTCATGAAAGGACTTAAAAGGCTTCCCCCCCTTTTCCATCCCTAATACCGTTTCCTTGACCAATAGGCTCGGCGTGGGTTTTTCCAGAATGGAAAAATAATATAGTTCAGCGGCTTTCCCTCCCAATAAAACCGAGTGGGGAAGAATATCCTTTATCCACGGGAGCCATGGCGCGATCGAAGCCACTAGACGCAATTGCTAACCCCTCACTTGGAATCCCTCTTTTACCAGGACCTCGCGGAGACGCGGCCGGAAGTCCCCTTGAATTTCAACTACCCGGTCCTTGAGGGTTCCCCCGGTCCCGCAACATTTCTTAAGCCGGCTGGCTAAGGTTTGCAGGTAGTCCTGGTCATGGGTGAAACCCTCAAGGATCGTGACGGTTTTTCCACCCCTGCCCTTCTTTTCAATTCGAAGGTAAATGGTTTCCAAATCAACCCCTATTAAACTAAAAAAGCCGTCCCCTTTCGAGGACGACTTTGGAATGTTGGTTGCGGGGGCTGGATTTGAACCAGCGACCTTTGGGTTATGAGCCCAACGAGCTACCAGGCTGCTCCACCCCGCGTCTTTTTGGCGTTTTTAAAACGCCTAAACCCTTTGAAGAAAGTCGTCGTGAAAATGGTGCCGAGACCCGGAATCGAACCGGGACGGGCTTTAGGCCCGAGGGATTTTAAGTCCCTTGCGTCTGCCAGTTCCGCCATCTCGGCGAAAAAAACCCGACAACCATCCTTCCTTCAAACCTACGTTTTTAAAGCTTAAAATCCAAGGATGAATAATAAAACCAGCGAATGGATCCCGTTTCGTAGGATCGTTTAAAGGAAGGGTAGAATAACGATAGGGAGATAGGAAGTCAACAGTGTTGCCGGATTGGACCGATTAACGGTTGTGTTCGCCGGAGAATTTATAAACGATTTCACCCGGCTTCACCAAGTTCAGTTCCTCCCGGGCCCGCTTTTCCATTCCGGTGTTATTTTTTTCATAGGTTTGATATTCAGCCTGGTAACGGCTGATCTCGGCCTTGAGTTGGACAATTTGTTCGGCGATCACTTGTTTTTCTTGATGGAGTTTATAAAGGTTCCAAAGGCCGCGGTTCCCGCTCAGTAAAAGATAACCGGCCACCAACCCGATGACGATATTTCCCCATTTTTTTTGAGCAGTCACCGGTTCTCCCAAGGTCTCAAGAAATCCCTCCAGCCTCTTTGACGCTCTCGATCCAAAATATCGACGAGCTCCTCCAGCGGCTTATCCTCGTAGGTTATTCTATACTTTAAAAAATGCTTTTCAAGGGCCACACATTGGAACGAAAAAAAGAAAACGGGGCCGATAAAATACCATAAAAAGGGCGCCAGGTTGAAGAACAGGAAGCAAGCCGAGAACAACAACAGTATCCCCAAGGAAATCAAACCATGGCCCAAGACCAAAAGGCATGATCGATAGTAAATTCTTGAAAATGGCGGGTTTTGAAAAAATAATATCGGCCATTGGAGAAGGGCGGCCGAGGTCCAAAATAATAATATCCAAAAAATAAACCCGGCTAACAGCAGGTCGATAAAACGGTGCGGGCTTTGTAAATGAAAATAGAAACGCAAATTATAAAGGCCCAATCCCGCGACAAAGCCTGAAAGGGCCGCCGTTCCCATGGCCTTCCAAAAATATTTTTTTACCCCCAGCCAATAATCTTTTAGGGAGCCCTTCCCTTCGTTGAACAGTTTAAAAACAAGGAAGGCCCAACCGATCGAAAACATGGCCTCCAATAAATAAAGGCCGTACACCCCCAAAAGGTTTATCTTGTCCCAGGAACCCAACCAGCCAAAATAAATAACGGTCCAACCGACCCCAAAACAGGTCAAAAACCACCCGAGATTGATGAGGAGGTTGGATAGGAGATGATCGTAAAAGCGCCAAAACCAAGAGCGGATAAGGTTTGAAAAACCGGAATAAGAGGCGGTCTCAATAACCGGGGCGGTTTTCAACGGAAGATCTTGGTGATTCAAAGAATTTAGGTTAATTCTTTTTCGAACTTGGGGATGGCTTTTTTTAATTCCAAACGACCGCGGCCCAAATTGCCGTCTAAATTCATGGCTAAAGTCACAAAATAATTTTGTCCCACCATCATCATGATCATGGTGGCTTTATCGGTGGTGATCAGGATTTCGGCGGTGTTCCCCAATCCAAAACTGGAGGATGCCCTCATCGCGTTTTTGATAATACTGGAATATTCCGCGCCAACGGCGTTGATGTCAAAGGAGGTATTGTGGGATATCTGGTCAATAACGATCCCATCCATTCCAACGAGTCCTGCTCCAATGGCCCCATCGACATTCGCCAGTGTTTCTTCAATTATTTTTTTGAAATCCATTTGATTTTTTCCCGGTCGTAATCGTTTAAGAAAGTGTTTTGAGGTTTACAATATTAAGATTATTTTGATCTTAAAACTATAGTATTTTATCTAATTTCTTTATTGCCGAATCCAAAGACAACCTTAAAAGCCCAAGATTGATTTTGCTATTGGCCAGAACAATCAGGACAAAAGTTGAGAAAGAAACCAACAAAATATGCCCATCTTCGGCCGTCACTAAAACCTGCTGAAGTTTCCCTTGATTTAACTGCGCCACGGATCGATGGGTTGATTGAAAAATGGCCAAACTCTGCTTTCCCAAGTCATCATTATTGCTTGTTTCTCCCATAGAAACAACGGTAATTCCGTCGTTACCGGTTAAAAAACACCTCATAATTCCGCTAACGGCGCTCAGTTCGGCCAAAATGCTTTTGAGATCATTAACTTGAGGGCTGGTAAGTTTTATCCCCTTGTCGGTTTTAGCCTGGGCCGTTGGTTCAGGGGATGAAACCTTCTCGGGTTTTGCCGGCGTTGGTGCTTCAGGCGTCGAATTCTTTTCGGGCTTAGGCTGGGCGGGGGGAGTTCTCTTTTCCTCGACCACAACATCATCTTTGCCGCCCCGGCGCATGACTTGAAGAATATCCTCGTTGGTAAATTTAGAATCGTCTTCTTTTGAACTTTTAGGCTGTTGTTTTTTTTCCACCTTTTCCTTTGGATCCTCAACAATCACATCCCCCTTCTGGTCGGGCGGATGGGTAAAATCATTTTTCTTGAGTTTAGTCGCGTGGGGGTCCACCGAGGATTCTTTTTGCTGCCGTTCAACGACTTCGGACATTTTTTGGCGGAGCATTAAATTTTGGGGATCGTCAGCCAATAACTCCTGATAAACCTCGATGGCCTTGTCAAAATGACCCTGTTTCAGGTAAAGATCGGCAATCGTGAGTGAAGCCGTACTTTCCTTGGCGGGATTTTTTTTACCTTCATCGAAGCTTTCTTTAGGAACAGGCTTGGAGGGCTTTTGTTCCCCGGCGGCCTTTTCAATGGCCTGTTTTAAGGAAGTTTGTGTTTCCTCGTCATCGGGATTTAACGTCAAGATTTTCTGGTACTCTTCAATAGCGGCCTGGTAATCGCTCTTGATCATGAAGATGGATCCGAGCAAAGAATGAGCCATTAAATTCTCGGAATCCAACTCCAAAACTTTTTTGAATTCTAGAACCGCATCCTCGGTTTTTCCTTTTTCTTGGTAAATTCTCCCGAGAACAACCCTGGCGCTGGTATAGGAGGGGTGTTTTTCCAATCCCTTTTTACAAACCGTAAGGGCCTCATCAATGTTTCCTTGTTTGCGGTAAGCGTCCGCCAGGGGGGCAAAAACCAGAGAATCCGGATTTTCTTCCAGCTTTTTTTTAAGCTCGTTAATTTCGGACGTAGATGTATCCTTCGCCATAGGCTTAATAAAGCTCACTTGCTTCAGCTTGGAGTTGATTTAAAGCCGAAAGAATAACCGGTTGAGGAACATTTTTTTGAATACTAACAAGACCTATTTTCCTTGTCAATACAAATTGGATTCGCCCATTTCTCGCCTTCTTATCTAAAAACATTTTTTCGCAAACCTTTTTGACGTCGAAACGAGGGATTGGCGCGAATAATCCGGCTCTTTTCAAGAGTTCGCGTTGCCTCGCGACCTCCGCTTCCGAACAAAAGCCTAACCGATCCGAGAGAATCGCGGCAAACCACATGCCATAAGCCACAGCTTCACCGTGCGTTAATTTTTTGTAATCGAAATAAGACTCCAAGGCGTGTCCCAGTGTATGGCCATAATTAAGCCAAGCTCGAACGCCCGTTTCCTTCTCGTCTTGGGTCACGATATCGGATTTTATCCGGCAGGATTTAGCGATAATTGAGTTTAATATTTTTCCGTTTCTTTCCAAGATTAACGGCAATTGTTTCTCGATTTCCCCGAAAAGTCCGGCGTCTTGAATGACCCCGCACTTGATGACTTCCGCCAGGCCCGTTCTGAATTGCCTCCCGCTCAATGTTTTAAGCACCGTCGGATCGATTAGAACGGTTTTGGGTTGGTAGAAGGTCCCCACTAAGTTTTTAACCCCCAAAAAATCAATCGCCGTTTTACCTCCGATACTCGCGTCAACCTGGGACAATAGGGTGGTCGGGCATTGAATATAGTCGATTCCCCTCATATACAGGGATGCGGCCAACCCCCCTAAATCGCCCACCACCCCCCCGCCCAAGGTGATCAATCCTGAATCCCTTCGAAGGCCCGATTGGCCCATTTTTCGTAAAATAAAAAACAATGTCTTTTCGTTTTTGTGCCCTTCACCATCCGGAATCGATATAACTTTTGAGGAAGCCCCAATCTTCTTCAGATTCTCTTGAATGGATTTTCCGTACTTCCGGAAGACACCAGGGACGGAAAGGATGACGAAACGCTTGGCAGAGCTGGAGGCCCGGATCCAACGGGCGCTTTTCCCCAGTAAACCATTTTCGATGTGAACGCTGTAACTCTCCGGGCCTAGGTGGAGTTTAATTGACTTATGCAATCTTTTTTTCCTTAGCTTCTTTTTTTTTGTTTCTTTTATAAAAAACCATGCAAAGGTATACCACTAGGATGACCGCCATGACGATAACCATCAACACTAAAAATAATGCGGCCACATTGCTGTCCTCCCGGGCGTTGGAAGCCGAGGTTATTCTGTAGATCAACCACAGAAGGAACGGAATAGCCAAAGCCGAGGGCCAAAAACTTTTCACCAATAAAAACCATTCGTTGTCCGAACTGATTTGGACTTGAACATCGGGCGGAGCTTCTTTGAACTTCTTGGTTAAACGGATTATCTTGAGAACTTCCGACGCAATTTTTTGTTGGGGCCCATTTTGAAGGGAGATTGACTCGTATTCCCTCGCCAGTTCATCCAACCTATGATAGTAAAAACTTAAATCCACCCTTAATTGATGCCCCTGGGACCAATCCCAGTCCCTTGCCAGGCTCGCCTTCAAACCAGCGTCGGCCTTTTCAAACCATGTCTCTGATTTGGTGGAAATCGCCTCAAAATATAGACAACCCGCGTTGCGCTTGAGAACCTCCGAGTTGTCGGGGTCGTAGCCAAGGAACTTCGTGAAATATTCCGCGGCCAGGGCGTTATTTCCGGCCAGTCTCAATTGATCGGCTTTTGTTAAAAGCGCCAGCTTTTCATCCAAACCGCAATGGGGACAGGTGTCCTGGTCCCATTTTTCATTCCTGCATTGTACGCAGATCAAATGACTTTTCCTTTTTTAAACGATCGACAATCTCCCGGGTGACTTGTTTAGGGGTTTTGTCGTCGGTGTTAACCATCATCGGAGCCTTGGAATAGTCGATTTCTCTTTCCATTAATAAATGGGCGGTGGTTTTCAAGGGGTTGGTTGATGAGGCCAAGAGAGGTCGTTGGGCCAAATGGGATTCTATTCGTTCAAGAGCCTTTTCCGGGGATACTTTCAACCAGATACAAAAGCCTGTTTCCATTAGCTTTCGCCGGTTTTCCGGATTTTGCCACACCCCGCCGCCGGTAGAGACAATTTGGTTTTTCTTGCCTCTTATCAACTCTATCGCCGCGCTTTCCTTTTCCCGAAAATACTTTTCACCTTTATCTTTGAATATTTGTTGCACATTCATTCCGCAAGCCTCTTCAACCATCAAATCCAAATCCATGAATCCATAACCCAAAAAACGGGCAAGTTCTTTTCCCGTCGTTGTTTTCCCCGATCCCATAAATCCGACTAAAATGATATTAATAGGCTTGTCCATGGACTTAATAATTTTGAAGGTGTTTTAAGTAAAATTTGTACCTTTGTTTGATTTCTCCCAAATAATCCCCGCCCATTTTTTCCAAAAAAGAATCGGCTAAAACCCAGGCGCATAGGGCTTCCCCAATGACAGAGGCAGCTGGTAGGGCGCAAGTGTCGGAACGTTCATAAGCGGCTTTAATTTCCTTTTTCGAGACGATATCAATGGAGCGGAGGGCCTTACGGAGCGTCGCGATCGGTTTTTTGGCGGCCCTCACGACGATGGTCTCCCCGTTGCTCATTCCCCCCTCAATCCCCCCCGCCCGGTTGGTGAAATGGAAAAAACCCTTCCCTCTTTTATAGGTTATTTCATCGTGAACCGCGGATCCCATTCGGGTGGCGTTCTCGAATCCCTTACCGATTTCCACCCCTTTAATGGCCTGCATACTTAACATGGCTTGGGCCAGCCGTCCGTCCAATTTACGGTCCCATTGCACATGGCTTCCTAATCCGGCCGGAACTCCCGTGATCAAGACCTCAAAAATGCCGCCAAGGGTATCTCCATTTTTTTTCGCTTCATCGATTAAAGCCACCGCTTTTTTTTCAGCCGAGCTGTTCAGCATTCGAACAGGAGATTGGTCGGCTATTCGATTTAAATCCTTAATTTTCTCCGCTTGGTTTTTGGAAACCACACTTCCCAATTGGGCCACATGGCTTTGAACCTGAATATTAAATTCATTTAACAATTTTTTTGCGACCGCGCCCCCGGCGACGCGCGCGGTGGTTTCCCTGGCACTGGCCCTTTCAAGAATATTCCTCAAATCCCGTTGGTTGTATTTTAACCCGCCGGGAAGGTCCGCGTGGCCGGGGCGTGGCCGGAGAAGGGGATTCCCGGATATTTCACCGGAAGGCTCGGGCGACATGATTTTTTCCCAATTCTCGTAATCCTTGTTTTTCACAAAAAGAGTGATGGGCGATCCCAAGGTGACGCCTTTACGGACGCCTGACAGTATTTCCACCTGATCGGTTTCAATCAGCATCCGGCCCCCCCGTCCGTAACCTTTTTGACGGCGGGCCAATTCAAGGTTGATGTCCTTTGCTGAAATGGAGAGCTGGGAGGGAAAACCCTCCAGGATAATGATCGTTCCTTTTCCGTGCGATTCCCCGGCGGTTAAAAATCGAATGGGCAATTTAGGCTCCAGTGGTTATCTCTATTAAAAATAAATCTTAAAAAAATAAGCGCCCTTGAGGGGCGCTTATTTTTTTATTTTAGGTTAAAAAGATTTTATTCTTCTAGCAAAGTCGGAGTTATGAAAATAATCAGCTCTTCTTTACGATTCGTTTTATCCTTTTGTTGAAACAAGGCTCCGATAATCGGGATGCTGGATAAAAGCGGGATTCCATTCACCGTTTCCTGGGCTACTTCGCGAACCAGACCCCCGATGACGATGGTTTCCCCGTTTTTCGTCGTGATCGTGGTCGTCGCGGTTTGAACGTTCGTCGGCGGTTGTCCGGTTGAGCCGGCAGGACCTGATTGGGACGTTATGGAAGCCTCAATTTTGGTCGTGATTCTCCCATCATCCGTTATGCGGGGAGTCACCGTCAATTCGATCGGAAGGGGGAAGGTCGTGGTTTGCAGGGTTTGTTGAATAGTTCCCGTCGTGGAAATATTCTGGATCAGATTGGTTACTACGACGTTTTCCGTCTCTTGAATCTTGGCTTGCTGCCCGCTGGCGGTCGCGATTCTTGGCCGGGAAATCACTTTTCCCTTTTTGTGGGTTTCCAAGGCTTGAATTTGGGCGTTAATATTTAACCCGTTTTTCACCGTTCCAAAACCAATGATTCCCGGGGAAACCACCGCATTGCCCGGCGGAAGATTGATGGTGGCATTCATCGTTGGATCTCCCGTGATCTTGTTCGCCGACCAGTTCACGCCCATGTCCAAATCATTCTCGCTGTCAACCTCAAGAATGGTTGATTCAATTAAGACTTGCGCCGGCTTATGGTCCAGTTCCTTGATCAGTTCCAAAAGAACGCCCATATTGCTGGCGGTTTCCCAAATGACCAATGAGGATGACGGGGCGTCGATTTGTATTTGTCCAACCGGTGTCAAATACTTCTTTAAAAGGTCCGATAAGTCGGAAGGAACCGAATAATTCAATTTTACGACCCTTGTGATGCGGTCGCCACCAGCTCCTTCGTCTAATTTCAGGTCCTGCATGGTTCTTTTATAATCCTCTACATCGGAAGGGGTACCATTGATGATCAAAACATTTCGAACAGTATCCGTTTTTGTGGTGATGGCGTTCGAGGGTTTCAAAATACTCTTTACCAAAGCGTCGAGGCCGTCAGGCGTCAAGCCTCCGCCCGGATGGATGATCTCAGTGACATGCGGTAATATCCCCTTACTGCTTTTAAGCGATCCTTGAGTTCCAAAACGCAGGGTATTCCCTTGTATTTCGAAATCGTAATTTCCCGGAGCCAGCAGGGTCGCCAAAGCCGTTTTAAGCGGAACATCTTTAAACCGTTCATTAACAACCCCCACCAGGGGACCTGCCACGAAATCCACATCAAAACCGGATTCAGCGGCAAGGGTTTTTACCACCGCGTTAATATCCGCACCCTCAATATCCAAGGAAACTAACTGGTTTGCATTTCCGTGTTTATCCATTGGTTTTTCCGCCGCCACTGGGGCCGACAAAGTCAAAACCACTTGATTTAAATCCCGGTCAATTTGGTAGCTGGTCCCAGGGAGTAAAGTAACAATCGCCTCAGAAATCGGCGAAAAGGAAGGACCGATCTGGCGAAGTTCCATTTGGACGAAACCGCCTTTTTTAACCTCCTCGTCGCTAGCCTTAACATTTCTGAACTTATCATTGATATCAAGTTTGGTATTGTGAAACCGCATCACCAGCTTGGTCGGCTGGCTTAATTTCCGGACCGTGTATTTGGATAGTCCATCCGAGGTCAAGACAATTTTGATGCCCTTATCCACAGGTTTAAAGGAGGCGTCAATCAATCTGGAAAAGAGGCTTTTTTCCACTGGCTTTTCATTGTCCATGGCTTTCTTGTCTTGTTTCACGGCGGCGGAATCATCAGCCGCTTTATCCGTTGACCCCAAGGAGAGCGAATACCCTTTTTCCGTTGGTTCAACCGCAGCCTCTTCGTCCTTTAGCAAATCCAGCACGATCCAGGCCGTCGGGCCGGGATGCATGGAGGAACGAATAGATTTAATTAATTTCTTATCTCCGCTTATCTTCAGGGGAATTCTTAATTGAGCGTTTGCGAACTTGACCAAAATCCTCATTCCGGAAATTTTATCGACGGTCGGTTTCGGGAGGTTATCGCCTTCGAACAGAACCTTGTTTTCGTTATTTTCCCCCGTGGGAAAGAAGACCTTCTTAATCACCGATTTCGAGGCTGTTTTTTTGGCGGGTTTTTCGCTAACCGGGGTATTTGGGGCGGCTTCTTTTTTCGCCGTTACAGGCTGGTCAGCCGTGGCGGTTTTTTTCTGATCCGCTGGAACAGGGGTCGATTTTCCGGAGGCGCCGGAATTTCCGCCCAAATCGATTTCAATATCTTCCGCAAGCGCCACGGAAAAAATGGTTAAAAATAAAAAGGACAAAATTAAACCCATTTTACTCATCGAGGCTGAACAAAACGAACGCATTTAAAATTCTCCTTTTATTTCCGGGAATAAACTATCTTTTGATCGCCTTGGACCAAAACAACCTCGGATTCCGATATATCCCCTACCACGCCATCGATCGTCATATCTCCGCCGCTGAACAATTTTCTGAATTTCAGGACATATCGAACGGCTGAATTGCCTCTCCAGGTGAACAAAGCCATTGGTTTCCCGTTTAAAAACATAACCCCGTGATAATCAAGGTCCGCGATTGAAACCTGAGGGGATCTTTCCACGTTATCCAGGGGCTTGAATGGATCCCTGCCATGATATGACGGAATATAAAGGGGTTGAATAGAAAAGTTCATAAAAACCGGCTCCGGCACGTCTTGTTGCTGCGCCCATCCGCTGGGGCGGATCAATAAAAGGCAAATAAAAATAAAGAAAAATGCCCTGTTCAAGAACATTACTTGGCCTGAATTCCGCTCAAAACCATTTGAGCCGTTAATGTCACGTCTGGGTGTGAGGCGTCAACGGTCGGGGTAACCGCCAGTTCCCTGACCGTCATAAACAAACTGGAATAGCTGATCTCTTTTAAGAAATTCAACAACCCTTTAAAATTCGAATTGAACCGGATATTGACCGGAATTTCCGCGAAGGCGTCCTTGGACGCGGCGGTGGACACCTGAAAACTGGTTAAATAAACGCCGGACCGGTTTTGCAACAAGCTGATGGTTTCCACCAATTTGGTTTTATCGATTGTTTTCGGAATCCTATTTTGAATCCATTCCAATTCACGCTGAATGGAGTCGGCCCTTTTCTTAAACTCGACATATTTGGCCACTATTTTTTTAGCCTCGTCCAGATCCTTTTGCTTTTGATCCCTGCTGGCTTCCAATCCCGAGATTTCCCGATTTATGGGCTTTAAAAAGAATTGATAAAATAAAAACGAAAAGGCCAGGAATCCCAACCCTCCCAAAGCCATATATTGTTGCCGGGGCGTTATTTTCATGATCCCTGATCCACCACTTTCGCGGTAATTTCAAACTGTTGAATTTGCTTATTATTTCCAACAGGCGCGGAAATATTTTTCACGTCCAAAGTGGCGTCCTTCATCAGCCCACCCGGTTTTTGGATGACCTCAATGTAAGAGCGCAAACTGGATTGGGAAAAGGCATATCCGACTAAATCAAATTTATTGGAATCAGCCCCTTTACCCTGCGATAAGCTCGTCAACCACACTCCTTCGGGCATGGCCAAAGCCAATTGATCAATACCGACTATTACTTTTCTTTGGGTTTCAGAAATATCCTTAATCGTCTTTTTGAAGCCCGCCAAGCTGGCTTCCTTGCTCTCCAAATCTTTTATTTCGTTTATTTTTTCCTGATACCCCTTGGACTCTTCGTCGATTTGAGCGATTTCATTCTTTAAATTGCTCTTAACTCTCACCCTTTGGATATAAATCCAAAACATAACCAAAGCCATTACCATAAAAAAGACGGCGACAAAAAATAAAATCAAAAATTCCTTCCGTTTTTTCTTCTCTTTTACCGGAACAAGGTTGATTTTTATCATTTATGATTCCGCCTGTCGCAAGGCTAAACCCAGACAAACACCCATGTGGAACTCTTTTTCGGTCAATTGCTCCGCATCAATGCTTTTCGCGGACTCGACATTTCTAAAAGCGGCAAAATGCTCGACGGGTATCCCCAATTTGTTTGCGAGAAAGCGGTTGATGTTTTTCAACCTCGCGCTTCCGCCCAGCAGAATCACGCGCTCGACTGTTTTCTTGCGCGCTTGGGTTTCATAATAATCGAACGAACGCCTTATTTCCCCCAGCAGCTTGTTTAAAACCGGGGTCATCACATCCGACATCCTCAACACCCGGTCATCTTTGTGGGAAACCGTCGATAAGCTGAAATCATCCTCTTCCATCGTAATGGCGCCATGGGACTTTTTGAGCTCCTCGGCCTCGGAAAACTTCAAGTTAAACTCTTTTTGGATCTCCCGGGTAAAATCATTTCCCGCCACAGGAATATCCCTGGTGAACCTCGTGTTATTTCCCTCGAGAATATTAATCGAAGTCAGGGACGCCCCGATGTTGATCAAGGCTACAGTTTCCTCGCTCGGTTCCAACCGGTTAATTTCATAGGCGTTTTGCAGGGCGAAAGCATCGATATCAATCACCATCGGGGTCAACCCGGCTGATTTCAACAAAAGCAAGTGTTGGTCCACAACATCGACTTTCGCGGCCACCAGCAAAACATCCAACTTGCGTTGTCCATCCTCCTGGGTCTCACCCAATATTTGGAAATCAAGGACCACTTGGTCGATGTTCAAGGGAATATATTGCTCCGCTTCCCGGGAAATAGCCCCCCGAAGTTCATCCGGGGTCATGAAGGGAAGCTTCACATAACGAATAATGACTGAATCCCCGGATAAGGAAGTCACCACTTTTTTGGTTTTGACGCCGCTTTCCTTAAAAACGCGCTTGATGGTGTCTACCAACACCGTCCGTTGGGCGTCCTGGTTTTTTGCTTCCAGAGAGTCCTTGGGAATCTCCACCATGCCCATGGAAACGACTTGCCACTGGTTACCCACGGGCTTGAGTTGAACTACCTTGATGCTGGAAGTACCGATGTCCAATCCAACAATTGTTTTGGAAAAAAAACTCATTAACCGATCCTTGTGATCATCGTTCTGAATTGCTCAATCAGTGACGGCATAAACCATATTCCTAACGCGCCCGCGGCCAAAAAAGGCCCAAAGGGTATTTTCCATCGCCAATCGACCCGCCCCAAAAAATACAAACCAAGCATGACGAGTAAGGCCCCAAAGCTTGCCAAGGTCAAGACGCAGGTGGCTTTAAAGACCCCAAGCCACATTCCCAACCCAGCGACCATTTTGACATCGCCGCCGCCCAAACCATTGGAAAAAAACTGAAGAAGGATGAACATAATGGATCCCAAAAGCAAAAAGGAGCTGGCCGAAACAAACGGATTACCAGGACTATTGAAGATCATTTTCACAGAAAATCCGAGCCCGCACAGGATAAATAGGTTGTTAAAAACATGGGGTAATAAACGCCATTTTAAATCACTGACCGACAAAAGAACTAAAAAACTAACAAAAAAATAGCTGGTTAACACCAGAAAAACCGAGTTTTTAAAGAATAAAACCGAGGAAATCCAAAATAACAGGGCCGTAACCGCCTCAATTAAGGGATATTGAATCGAAATGGGCTTGTGGCAAAAGCGGCACTTCCCGCCCAACCACAAGAAACTCAATACGGGAATATTGTCAAACGGCAGAATCGTCTTTTTGCATTTTGGACAATAGGAAGAAGGAGTGACAACTTGCCCACCGTTTTTCCAACGATAAAGGCAAACATTTAAGAAACTGCCGACACCAGCACCTAAAAACGGCGAGAAGAAGGGGGAAAAAAGAGGCGTCAATAGAGCTTGGATAAGGTCACCTCAAAAAAACGAGTCTGAATAAAACAATGGGTGGCCAAATGCCACCCAATTGTTTTACTTTAAACTTTTTGAGCTGAATTACTCAAAACCATAAAAAGAATAAGGAATCGACTTCGAGTCCTTGACCGTGCTGTTGACGTAGACATTTCCAAAGCTGCTGTCGTACATCCAACCGGTCGAGCCAGTGTTTGGCACGCCGCTGCCGGCCGTCATCGTCACCAAGGCTCCAGCGGGACTCTGGGCACCCGCCACGAAGGCCGCCGTCACCTTCACTGGCGAAATGTTATCCAAGTACCTGCTGAAAGAGTAGGTTGAAACGGACGAAAGAGTGGTCGGCCAGATGCCTTGGGTGTCTCCATAATAAATGGAGGCGGCTGACTTGATGCTACCCAAGTTACCTTTGGTCGATCCTTCCCTGGATTTTTCCAACATTTGGGCAAAGCGCGGAATCGCGATCGCCGCCAAAATACCGATGATCGCGACAACGATCATCAGCTCAATCAACGTAAAACCTTTTGCTTTTAAACGCATCATAATAACCTCCGCTTAATCTTGGCCAAATCTTATTTAAAAATCAATGATTCAGCGTGAAATCATTTTATCGTTTTGAAAACCAGATGTCAACAAACCCCAATATGTCGCGAATAACCGTTAACCAACAATATTTCCCAATTCAAACATTGGCATAAACATGGCCACAACGATAAATCCAATCGTTACCCCTAAAAAAACGATCAAAATCGGCTCAATAATGGAGGTCAATCCCTCAACCGCCGCGTCCACCTCAGACTCATAGAAATCGGCGATTTTGCTCAACATTTGATCCAATGCGCCTGTTTCCTCACCGACATTAATCATTTGGGTGACCATGGGAGGAAAAACTTTGCTTTCTTTTAACGGCTGGGTGAGCGTCTTACCTTCACGGACCGAGTCCCTGGCGTTAAATACCGCCCTTTCCACCACTAAATTGCCGGCGGTTTTCGCCACGGTCTCCAACGCGTCCATAATGGGTACGCCCGACTTGATCAGCGTTCCAAGGGTTCTGGCGAATTTCGCGACAGCGGCTTTTCGGGCCAAAACTCCAAAAACCGGAATCTTCATCAGCATATTATCCCAATTATAGGCCCCTGTTTTGGTTTTCCGGTACATCGAAACAAGAAACCCGAAACCCACCAAGGCTCCCAACAGTAAGAATGCTTTCTTGCTCGATAAAAATTCACTCACATCAATGATCAGCTGGGTGGGCCAGGGCAATTTCGCGCCAAAGGAGGTGAAAACATCCCTGAAGGTCGGCACCACCTTGACCATTAAGAAAATGATGACCAATACCGCGACGGACATAACCACAATGGGGTACATCATGGCTGATTTCACTTTGCGGGAAACACCCTCGGCTTTTTCCATGTACTCCGAAAGTCTTTCCAAAATAACATCCAATATACCGCCTTGTTCACCCGCCTTGATCATATTCACGTAAAGGGTCGTAAAGGCTTTCGGGTGTTTCGCCATAGCCTCCGATAAGGGAACGCCGTTGGAAATATCATCCCGGACCTTGGTCATCACCACCCGAAAATCCGGATTTTCGGCCTGCTCCGCCACGATGGTCAAGCCTTGAAGGATCGGCAGCCCAGCGTTCACCATAACCGAAAATTGACGGCTGAAAACGACAACGTCTTTCATGGTGATATTGCCGCTTTTTTTCGTCAAGGCGGTTAAAAAAGTGCTGAATCCGCTCACCGAGGAAATGGAAACGACTTCTAATCTTTTTTGACGGAGGGCCCCAGCCGCTGCGGCCTCGCTATCAGCCTCAATAACGCCATCCGTTACTTTTCCCAGATTGTTCCGAGCTTGGTATTTAAACGCTGGCATAGGTTAAGCCTTCCAGGGGGATAAAATTAAATGACACCCTTCACCATTCTTTGAAGCTCTTTGGGATCCAACGTTCTCGAGAAAATTTCGTTATAGCTTACGAGCTGCTTTTGATAAAGTTCGAAGAGCGCTTGATTCATGGTTTGCATGCCGTACTCGGTTCCAGTTTGCATTGCCGAATAAATTTGGTGGATTTTTTCCTCCCTTATCAAATTCCGGACCGCGGCCGTCGGTATTAAAATTTCGACCGCCATGACCCGGCCCGCGCCGTATGCCTTGGGTAAAAGTTGCTGTGATAATACGGCCTGAAGCACAAAGGAAATCTGGGCGCGAACCTGCGTCTGTTGGGTTGATGGAAAAACGTCGATGATGCGGTTAATGGTTTGAATACAATCCACCGTATGCAGGGTCGCGAACACCAAATGTCCCGTCTCTGCGATCGTCAAGGCGGCGTTGATGGTCTCCAAGTCGCGCATTTCCCCGATGAGAATGACATCCGGGTCCTGGCGGAGGGCATATTTCAGCGCCGAAGTGAAGGAGTGGGTGTCGGTTCCCACTTCCCGCTGATTGACGATGCAAGACTTATGGGTATGAACATATTCAATGGGATCCTCAATGGTAATAATATGATGCTGTTGATTCGTGTTGATCCAATCCAGCATCGCGGCCAAGGTCGTCGATTTTCCCGACCCGGTCGGTCCCGTCACCAACACCAAACCTTTTGGTAATTTCACGATATCCTGAACCACTTGAGGCAGTTTCAAATCGTCAAACGTTCGGATCGAGGTAGGAATATTCCGAAGGGCGGCGGCGACGGCGCCGCGCTGTTGAAACACATTCATACGGACGCGGCCGACCCCTTCCACGCCGAAAGACACGTCCAATTCATTGTCTTTCTCAAATTTTTCCTTTTGTTCGTCCGTCAAAATACTGTAAATCAATTGCTGCGTTGTTTCGGGCCTAAGTTTTTCATACTCGGTCGCCGTCATGACTCCGTCGATCCGAAGCATGGGCGGTGCGCCGGCGGTAATGTGCAAATCGGATGCTCCCCGCTCAAACATTAGCCTTAAAAGAGTGTCAATATTGACCATAAAACTTGATCCCCCTGGTAATTATCCTAAATTAATCAGCCTCGTCAGCATGGGCCACCCGCAACAACTCCTCAACCGTTGTCATTCCTTTTAATATTTTCCTTACACCGCATTCCCGAAGGGTCTGCATACCGCTCTCACGGGCTATTTTCTTGAGTTCGGTCGCCGGCCTCCGCTGCAAAACAGCCTTTCTAAACTCATCCGAAAGAACCATCACCTCATGGATCGCCATACGACCTTTGTAACCCGTACTCGAACAGGTTGCGCAGCCCACCCCCCGATGAAGAGTGACCGTTTCACCAGCGTTGGGCTTGTAATTAAGCTCTTCCAATATTTCCGGGGTCGCCTCATAGGCTTCTTTGCAATCCTTGCAGATACGGCGAATTAACCGCTGGGCCACCACGCAATGGACCGTGGAGGTAATCAAGAAAGGTTCCACCCCCATATTGCCCATGCGGGTAACCGCTCCGGGAGCATCGTTGGTATGTAACGTCGAAAAAACCAAATGACCCGTCAGCGCCGCGTTAATGGCGATTTCAGCCGTTTCCTTGTCCCGGATTTCTCCCACCATGACGATGTCCGGGTCCTGCCGTAAAAAAGACCTTAGCCCCGCGGCGAAGGTCAACCCGATCCCAGCCCTCGCGTTAACTTGGTTGATTCCTTGGAGGTTGTATTCCACCGGATCCTCAATGGTGGAAATATTTACGTCTGGGTTGTTGATGTAATGGAGGGCCGAATAAAGGGTGGTTGATTTTCCGGAACCGGTCGGTCCAGTGACCAACACCAAGCCGTAGGGTTCAACGATAGCCTTCTCGAACTTTGGAAGGACGTCGTCCTCAAAACCAAGTTTGGGCAGGTCCAAAGATAGGTTGGAGGAATCCAAAATACGCATGACGATCTTTTCGCCGAATTGGACGGGACATATGGACACGCGAAGGTCGATTTCCTTGCCCAACACCTTGATTTTAATGCGTCCGTCCTGCGGCAATCTCCGTTCGGCGATATCCAGCGCGGACATGATCTTGATGCGAGAGGAGATCGCCGCCGCCAGGGAACGGGGGGGTGATTGGACCTCGTGCAAAACGCCGTCAATTCGATAACGGCAGCGGAGGCTTTTCTCGTAGGGCTCGATATGAATATCGCTCGCGCCGGAACGAACCGCTTCGGTTAAGACAAGGTTGACCAGTCGCACAACGGGAGCGTCCTCGCCCGCCGCTTCCAATTTCGAAATATCAATTTCATCGGCCTTCTCTTCCAAGACCTCGAGATTGTTGTCGCCGCCCATTGAATTTAGGATTTCCTGCATATCCCCGCCGGCTTCCCCGCCGCCGCCGCTCCCGCCGGCCGATCCGCCGGCCGCGGCCGAACCGTAATACTTCGCCTGCATGGCCTTGATTTCAGTCTCGCTGGCAATCGCCGGATCCACCTCAAAACCCGTCATCATTTTTATGTCATCAATGGCGAAAACATTAAGGGGGTCGGCCATGGCGACCGTTAAGCGTTTGTCTTTTTTAACAATGGGGATTAAACAGTGGTTGATCGCGATGGACTCGGGAACCGAGAAAACAACATCGTTGGGGATTTCACCGATTTCCGTCAGGCTGACGTGGGGAATTCCCAGCTGGGTTCCCACAAAGGCCATTATCACGTCCTGGGTGACATACCCTTGGCTGATCAGGATCTTCTCCAGGCGGCCGCCCTTGATCTTTTGCTCGTGCATGGCCTCTTGGAGCTGTTCCTCGGAAATAATACCCTCATCCACCAACATTTCGCCCAGGCGCTTTTTCATGGATTCAGGCATTGAACACCTCAGAGGGGTGAGAGTCATTGACACAACATGAAATCTTCACAAAAGAGTATAGAATCGTTGAAAATTGAAGTCAACGATTGTTCCTGTTGGCCGAAAAATCAACGAGGCGAAGCCAAACGACCCAGCAAGACCCCTCGCATGACTTTTAAGGGAGCTTTTCGACCGGTCCATTTTTCAAATGACAAGGCCCCTTGCTGCAAGAGCATTTCCCTTCCATCCAGAGTGGGTAAACGCCTCACCTTGGCCTCCGTCAAAAATTCAGTCTGTCGATGGTAAATTAGATCAACCGCCCAAGCCGAGGAAGCGGCGGCTTTAAGGGACAGCGGCGAGGGGTCTCCCTTTTTCAACCCTACCGATGTGGCTTGAATCACCCAGTCGCAACGGGTCAGGTATTTTTCCCCTTCACCCAGCGTTAACTTTTCCACCTGCAACCCGGGATAACGCCGCCCTAACGACCGCGCCAATTCCTCCGCCCTGCGAGGGGAGCGGTTGGCGATTCCCATTTCCTTCACTCCTGATCCCGCCAAAGCCCCCGCCACGGCCCTGGCGGCCCCACCCGCTCCCACCAGGAGCCCCCGGGAGCCCCCCAATTTTTTCCGCAAGGGTCCCAAGGACCTTAAAAATCCCTCACCGTCGGTGGAAGCGCCGCAAAGTTTTTTCCCTTTTTTATAGATTGTATTGATGGACCCCAGCCAACGGGCTTCCGGTTCCACCCAATCCAGATAGGCTGCCACCGATTCCTTATAGGGAACCGTGACATTGGCTCCCCCCAGCGGCAGAATCCTCATAGCGGGAAAGACATCTTTAAGCCGGTTCGGCAAAATGTCCAAGGGAACATAGAGCCAAGGCAGCCCGATTTTTTGGAAAGCGGCGTTTTGCATGGCGGGCGAGAGGGAATGGCCCAGGGGATGGCCCAGGATAAAAACCAATTTACCCGAACCGGGCGGCGCCTGAGCGTAAGAAAGCGTCATCGGCCTTTACTCCGTTTGACCAGGGGGTTGGCTCATAAAGAATTGAACCATCGAAACAACGGCCAGTCCCGCCGTTTCGGTCCGCAGGATGGGGGTGGGCAGGTGGACCGGACAGGCTCCTTTTTCCTCAGCTTCCCTTATCTCGCCTCTCGACCATCCGCCTTCCGGACCCACCAAAATTAAAATCTTTCGGCGGGAGAAATTCGATTCTAACACTGTTTTAAGGGTCGGAGCCTCTTTTTCATAAGGCATCAGCACCAGGTCAAATTCGGCGAACCTATTCAACCCCTCCTCCCACGAAACCACCGGATCCAGCCGGGGAAGGTCGCTGCGGCCGCACTGTCGGCAGGCCTCCACCAATATTTTCCCCCACCTTTCGCTTTTATGGTCCTGGCGGGAGGCGTCGGGCCGGGAGACGCTCCGCTCGGTGACCATCGGGATAAAGCGGTGAACGCCTAATTCCGTTCCCTGGCGGAGAATCAAATCCATCTTGGCGGCCTTGGGAAGGCTTTGTCCGAGGGCGATCCTGCACTCAATCGCACCCAAATCTTTTTCCGTCCGGGAAAGGACCGAACCAATCGACGATTGGGGATCGGCTTTTTTGAGGGACAATTCATACTGTGAGGATTGTGCGTCAAACCCAAAAAAGCGGGAGCCCTCGGTCAGGCGGAGCACCTTCACTAAATACCGGGAAGCCGACTCGTCCAGGTTAATTTCTTTTTGATCCGCTGGAATCGATGGCAGGAAAAGACGGGGGATAAAACTCATTTTTTTCTGGCGAAAAGATTCTTCATTTTGGCCATGAACTTCGCGATTTCGGGCGTGTTGCCCTCGGCGGAAATCGCCTGGAATTCCTCCAGCAATTTTTTTTGTTTAGAATTCAAGTCGGTCGGCGTTTCCACCGTCACCGTCACCAGTAAATCCCCCACTCCCGAGTGCTGGGGATCCTTTAAGCCCTTTTCCTTCAGGCGAAAAACTTTGCCCGACTGGGTTCCCGAGGGCACCTTCATTTTGACCGGACCCTCCAGGGTCGGGACTTCAACCTCCGTTCCCAGGGCCGCGTGAACGAAGGAGATGGGAATCTCACAATGAAGATCGCTCCCCTGTCTCTCAAAAAAATCGTGGGCTTCCACGTGTAAAAAAACATAAAGGTCTCCCGCGGGACCACCGTTCAACCCCGCTTCCCCCTCGCCCCTTAAGCGCAGGCGGGATCCCTCGTCCACTCCCGGCGGAACCTTGACCGAAATGACCCTTTCTTTTTCCACCCGGCCTTGGCCGTGACAGGTGGGGCAGGGGCTGCCAGGCATCTCGCCCTGGCCCCCGCAGCGGGAACAGGTACGGGCGATGGTGAAAAATCCCTGGGACTGGCGGACTTGCCCGCTGCCCTTACAAGTGGAGCAGACCACCCGGCCCGATCCAGCCTTGGCTCCTGAGCCATGGCAGGTTTCACAGGTTGAAAGTTTGCGGACCTTTATCTCTCGGGAGACCCCGAAAGCGGCTTCCTCGAAGGCGAGGGTTAGGTCGTAGCGGAGGTCGTCGCCTTCCTGGGCCTGGGAGCGGGCGCGCCCTCCCCTGCCCCCGGCCGCCCCTCCAAAGAAGTTGCTGAAGACATCGCCGAAAATATCCTCGAAGTCCGCGGCATTACCCATGTCGGGCCTGAACCCGCCGGCTCCGCCGCCAAATCCCCCAGGCCCCCCGGCTCCCACGCCCGCGTGGCCAAATTGGTCATAGGCCGCTTTCTTCTGGGGATCGGAGAGGACTTCATAAGCCTCGTTGATTTCCTTGAACTTTTCTTCCGCTTCCTTATTGTTGGGATTGGCGTCCGGATGATGTTTTTTAGCCATGGTGCGGTAGGCCTTTTTCAGGTCGTCCGCCGAGGCGCCTTTGGCCACCCCCAATAAATCGTAATAATCTTTTTTCGAAGCCATTTTTTCCTTCATGGATAGTCACCGTCCGTATTTTGCTGGGAAAATCTAGGACCCCAACGGTGAGTTTTCAATCCGGGCCGGTACTCCCTCTCGGGTGATCGGGTAGCCAAACCCCTCGGACTCTTTCAAACTACCATCATCAACCAAAGGCGTAAAGGGCCGATTTACCAATAAAAAACCTAAAAATGCTCTTGCGAAAGAAAGCCCAACTCTTCTAAACTAGCGACGTTTTCGGTGAATAGGCTTAAAACCTCTCCCCAACCAGAGAGCGAAATTCGAAGGAGGCAAGTTATGCCGTATGTCATTACTGAGAAGTGCGTGGACG
>CAZUXW010000027.1:0-36704 GCA_964624625.1 uncultured bacterium | reverse complement strand
CGACTTTGTGAAAAAAATCACAATGTCCGGGTTTTTTAGCTAAAACAAACAAAAATACCCACTTTTCCTTCCCACTCCCACGGGTTTTAAGAGGTTTTCCATGCGCAAAAAGTACATTATGGCCCCAGGGCCTACCCCTATTCCGGCTGAAGTCTTGGCAGAAGCTTCCATGCCCATCATGCATCACCGTACCCCCCAGTTTCAGGCCATATTTAAGGCCGCCAGCGAGGGGCTGCAGATGTTTTTCCGAACCACTCAGCCTGTCATGACCTTTGCCTCGGTGGGGACCGGGGTCATGGAATCGGCCGTGGCTAACATGACCTCGCCTGGGGAAAAGGTGTTGGTCGCCTCCTGCGGCCACTTTGGCAACCGTTGGAAGGATATTTGCGGGGTTTACGGGGTTCAGGTGGACCATTTGGAAGCCGAATGGGGTAAAG
Source organism: uncultured bacterium (assembly GCA_964624625.1). Lineage (GTDB taxonomy): Bacteria > Oederibacteriota > Muellerivitia > Muellerivitales > Muellerivitaceae > PALSA-1180. The sequence continues at coordinate 36,267 of CAZUXW010000027.1, read as the reverse complement.
CCATTGATCCGGAGGCGGTCCGCCAAAAGTTGAAGGCATCGCCCGATATCAAGCTGGTATTCACGACCCTCAACGAGACTTCCACGGGCGTTGCCAATGACATCCAAACCTTAACGAAAATAGTTCACGAAGCCGGGGCCCTGATCGTGGTGGACGCCATTTCCGGCCTTGGCGCCATGCCTTGCGAGACCGATGCTTGGGGCGTGGATCTGGTAATTTCGGGCTCCCAAAAAGGTTTCATGATTCCGCCGGGATTGGCTTTTGTCTGCGCTTCCAAAGCCGCGGTGGAGAAAACCAAAACCGCTAAGAATCCCCGCTATTACTTCAGCTATGACAAAGCCTTGAAAAAGATGACGGAAGAAAAGATGCCGGACACCCCCTTTACCCCGGCTATCTCCTTGATTATCCAGGTTAAGAAAGCGCTGGAGATCATCAAGGAAGAAGGCATGGAAAAGGTCTGGCAAAGGCACGCTGGGCTCGCCAAGGCCACTAGGGCTGGCGTTGAAGCCATGGGCTTGAAACTCTTCGCGCCGACGGCCCCCTCTAACGCTTTGACGGCGGTGATTTCACCCGACGGAATTGACAGCGGGTTGGTTAATAAAACCTTCCGCGACACCTACGGTATCAGCATCGCCGGCGGCCAGGCCAAGGTGAAGGGCAAGATATTCCGAATCGGTCATATGGGCTACGCGGACGGTTCGGACGTGATTTTGGGCGTGGCGACGCTGGAGATGGTGATGCATAAATTGGGCAAGCAGGTGCCCTTGGGCGTGGGCGTGAAGGCAGCCCAGGAGATACTGCTGGCGGAAAACCTCTAAACCAAAGTTTGACACGAAGCCACGAAGGCACGAAGAAGGATAAAACATCTAGGTTGTTTATGGATTCTTTTTTGGGGATGGTTGGAAAAGGGTTTCGATACGGTTTTTAACTTCGTGGTCTTCGTGACTTAATGGTAAAAATCTTTCCAGGAGTTTTTATGTTCAAGGTACTCGTTTCCGACAAACTTTCCGAGCAGGGATTGGAAATCTTCAAGAAAGAGAAGGATTTCCAGACCGACGAGCATATCGGTAAGACGCCCGAAGATCTGAAGAAAATCGTGGGCGAGTACGACGCCTGGGTCATCCGCAGCGGCACCACCATCACGGCTGATCTCATCCAGGCCGCGACAAAATTAAAAATCATCGGCAGGGCCGGGGTCGGGGTCGACAACGTGGACCTGGAAGCCGCCACTAAGCGCGGCATCATTGTCATGAATACCCCCGACGGCAACACCATTTCCACCTCCGAGCACACCATCGCCATGCTGATGTCCATGGCCCGGAAAATTCCCCAAGCCCAGCAGTCGCTCAAGGAAAAGAAATGGGAGCGGAGCAAGTTCGTCGGCTGCGAGTTGAATGAAAAAATCCTGGGCGTGGTGGGGCTGGGCCGGATCGGCACCAACGTGGCCCGCAAGGCCCTGGGGCTGGGCATGCGCGTCATCGCCTACGACCCCTACGTGGATCCGGCCAAGACCAAGGGCCATGAGTTCGAGATCGTCACGATTGACGACATCTTCAAGCGGGCTGACTTTATCACCGTGCACACGCCCCTGACGAAGGAGACGAAGGGCCTGATCGGCGCCAAGCAAATCGCCGTCATGAAGGACGGAGTCCGGCTGATCAATTGCGCCCGCGGCGGCATTATCGATGAAACGGCGCTTTACGACGGCCTCAAAAGCGGCAAGGTCGCGGGCGCTGCCTTGGATGTTTTCGAAAAGGAGCCTCCCTTCGACAGCCCCTTGCTGACCTTGGACAACGTGGTTTGCGTGCCGCATTTGGGCGCCGCCACGCAGGAAGCCCAAGTCAATGTGGCGGTGGTGGTGGCGGAACAAATGGTCGAGGCCCTCCGGGGCGGCAGGGTTAAGGCCGCGGTTAATATGCCCTCGCTGGATCCAAAAGTCCTGGAAGAATTGAAGCCCTACCTCATCCTGGTGGAAAAAATCGGTTCCTTTCACGCCCAATTGGCCGAGTCCTTCATCAAGACGATCCAGGTGGAGTACACGGGGGAAGTGGCCAAGTTTGACACCAAACCATTGACCCTGAGCCTGGTGAAGGGAATCCTCCAAAAGGGAATGAGCGAATCGGTGAATTACGTCAACGCCCTTTTCATCGCCAAGGAACGGGGCTACGAGATTTCCGAAACCGTCAATAACAGCGTCAAGGACTACTCTTCCTTGATCACGGTCACGGTCAAAAACGAAAAGGGGACCCATACCATTTCGGGAACGGTCTTCGGCAAAAAGGAATTCCGCATCGTCAATTTGGATGGGAATACCACCGATTTCACCCCGGTGGGGAACATGATCTGGATGGCCCACGAGGACCGGCCAGGCATCGTGGGAAAACTGGGTACGGCCCTGGGGAATAACGGGGTCAATATCGCGGGACTCTACGTGGGGCGCCAGGAAGTGGGCGGAAAGGCCATCGCGATGGTGAACGTGGACAACGATGTTCCCGAGAAAGTGATGTCCGAATTGCGGGAGATTCCCCATATCCAGGACTTGAAGTTCGTGAAGTTTTGACCCGGGACCAGTTGCCTTGACATGCTTTCGGAGGAGGGATACCTTAATACCCATGAAATTTAAAGCCCTCGCCTTATTCGCCGCCTTCGGCCTTGTATCCTCCCTCCAGGCCGCTCCCAATTTTTGGGAGGTGGCAGGAGCGACGCCTACGCCGCCCGAGCCCCCCCAAATTCAAGGGATTGAGCAGTCGATGGATTCCTTGACGGCGACTCCCACCCCCGTGGTGGCCCCCTTAGTCCAAGTCGCAGCGCCGACGCCCACCCCTCAGCCTGGTTTGAGCGCCAAAAATCCGACCCAAGCCGCCCTCTTTTCCGTTTTCATTCCCGGATCGGGGCACTTTTACGCGGGCGATCCGGCCAAGGGACTGGTATTCGCGGCCCTCTTCGGCGTCGGCCTTTGGCAAACCATCGACAACCTCCAATTGGTTTCCGATAACTCGGGCGGCTTAATCGCCAAGAACGAGACGGCGGGGAATTTGTTCGGGCTGGCCACGCTTGCCGCCTATGGCTTCGGGATCCAAGACGCCTATAACACGGCCGTCACCTACAATAAAAAAAATTATTTGACCCTTAACTTTGGAATCGCCCCAAGGCCCAACGCCAGCCTCGCTTATCGGTTCTAGCGGGTATGTTGATGAAACCGGCGCCGGGAACCAGTTCCTCCCCACTTCTCAAAAAAATCCTATTTATTTTGTCCCTTTGGCTGGCTTCCTTTTCCAAGGTCCCGGCGATGGAGCTGGACAGTTTCCCGGTGGAATCCTTTTCGAGGGATTCGCTGGTCTTTTCCTTTTTCCGGGAGGAACGCTCCAGCTTTTACTGGATCAATATCGGGGTGCCGGACGCGTTTTTTAAAAATGTCAGCCAGATCTCGGCTCCCCCCGACCCGGTAGCCTACCAGGTAAGGGGCATGGAATACGGCCTCCGCGTCGCGGGATGGTGGGATGATCAATTTCAAACCAGGATCACGGTACCCTTCGAGGGCAACGCCCTGGTGGACTCGGTGGATTTGGGAAATCCCCATAATGTCACCCAATTGGGCGATATTGAGATCGGCGCCACTTACCTTTTACTGGGGAAAAGGGAAATGGGACATTTTGTGGGGTTGGACGGCTGGTTCCGTCTGCCCACGGGAACCAATCCCTTTAACCTGGCTTTTCCCCTTCTTTCCACCGGCAAGGGAGCGCCTGAGGAAGCGGTAGGCCTGACGGCAGGTCAAGAACTAGGTGGATTTTCTTTTTTTCAAAGTATACACTATGAAAAAACCCAGCCAATTTATGTGGATTCGCCTACCGCCTTGTTGGGACAAGGCACTTTTCAATGGCCGGATAATTTCCGGGCCATGGGGCGGATTGAGTATCTCGTTTTTCGACGGGCACAACGGTTTGTCAGTTTGTTTTATGAGCTTAACCTCCGGATCAGCGGTTCCATGGAAATGAACCAGCAGCCTGTCGCTTACGGCCAAGGCCAGTTGACGGACCGGCTATTATTTTCCTCCCTGGGCCTGGCAGTCAGGGTCGATAAGGAGTTTTCCGTGGAGGGGAAGGGGATTTATTTTCCCTTTGAACCGGTTGGGATCGACAAGCCCCGTCCCGACTACGGGCTGATGTTTTCCCTGTCGATGCAGTTCAGGCCTTTTTAACCTATTTAAGGAGTCTTTTGATGCCCGACGCAAATATGTTCGTGGAGAAGAGAATCCATCCCCGGGTGTCCGTCAAGATTCCTGTGAAGTACCGCGTCATTGAGGACCAAAAGGAACTGGAAACGGTTTTTGAGCGGAAGAAGAAGGAACAAACCACCCGCACCATGGATGTCAGCCTGGGCGGCCTCTATATCGTCGCCGACACGGTCTTAAATATCGGAAGCATCCTCCGGCTGGACATCTCCCTGCCCGCCAAGGCCTCCATCATCTCGGCCTTCGCCGAGGTCGTTTGGGCCAACGAAACAGGGGGAGGCCTCCACTTCCTGGCCATGAAGGAAGAGGACGTGGAATACTTAAAAAATTATTTAGGCAAAGTGTCCGACGACAAATGACCCTCCGATGACCCTTAAGGCCCGAGATTTTTTCTTCCCCTATTGGTTTTTAGCGGCGCTGGGCGGCGCGGCCTTGGGATGGGCCGCCGTTTGGGGCGGCTTGGCGGTGGGCTTGGCGGCCGGCGGTCTGGGAGGATGGCTGATTTTATTCATCTACCTTAAGGCCGTGAAAAATTCCCGGAATAAATTCATCCAAAAACTCTCCGAGTCCCTCCCTGAAAACTCATCCGCGCGGGAAGCCCTGTCGCCCGCGGATGCCGGGGGCGATCCGGTGGAAGCCTCCTTGGGAAAGGCCCTTGACAGGATCCAATCCCTGGAAAGCAAGACCGGTCCCGTTCTCGCCGCACCTGATTTTCCCTGGCAGGAATTTTCCAACAGTATGGAAAACCTCGCCCAGGAGGAAGAAAAGATGGCCCAAACCTTCCACATGTTCAAGGAAGTTATCCGCGATTGGTCCTCGAACATTGAAAAGGCCGGCCGCATCAACAAGTCCCTTCTTCAGTTGAACGCCTTGATCGTCAATGACAGCAAAAAGGTCGCCGCCGACACGGATGAGGCGGCCCGCTCCGCCACCGACGGCATCAAATCCGTTGGAAAAGAAATCAAGGCCATGACCGAGATTAAGGCCACCATCGGCTCCTCGGCGGAAGTGATCCAGCAATTGAACCTGGCCTCGGCCCAAATCGGCGACTTTTTAGTGACCATCACCTCGATCGCCCGAAAGACCAATTTGCTGGCGCTGAACGCGGGCATTGAGGCGGCCAGGGCTGGGGAGCACGGCCAGGGATTCGCGGTGGTCGCGACGGAAATCAAAACCCTGGCGGAAGCCTCCGCCAAGGCCTCGGGGGACGTAAAGCACTTGGTGGATGATATCCGGGCCAAGACCACGAGCGCCATTTCCCTGATCAATACCACGGGGAAAATCGAGGAAAATGTCAACGTCGTTTACAGCGCCGGCGACGTCTTCATGAATATCGTGAAATCCATCCGCAAGGCGGGAGGCCTTTTGGGGGAGATCTCCCAGGCCTTGGACGACCAGCGCAACGACAACGAGCTTTTGGTCCAGCTCATCAACAAAATCAGCATGGCGGGGGACCACGTCCGGGAGCGTTTTGAGCTGGTGGAGCAGAGCCTGGAGATGGTCCAAAAACTTTCCCGAAAAATGAAGACGGCCATGGATAATTTTAAGTCGGAAAGGCCATAGCGGTCGCTTTCGATTCAATCCTTCCCGAATAGGGCCCGACCCGCTCAAGGAAATCAACCCGTTGAATGACGGCGGCGGTGCTACCGCGGATTACCGATCATTTTGGACGGCGGCGGTTCAATTGAAGGTTAAAACGGTTTTGAACCGGGGCTTTTGCCTTCGATTCCAAGTTGACAGGTTTTGCTTTGGCGGGTTAAAGTATCCGGGCCCAAAAGACGGCCGAGGGCCTGTTTTCAGACTCGTCAGATGTCGCGCTTTACTTACATAACCCAACTTTACCGAGGTTTTCAATGATCGTCTGCCCGGCCTGTAAAGCCGAAAATCCCGACGGTACAAAAATTTGCGTTAAGTGCGCGACCGAGCTCCCCAAGCCGGTAAAGGCCAAAACCGCCGCAGCCGGTCCCGCCAAGTCGTTTGGAATGAGGGATTTCGGCAGGGACTTGGTTGATTTACTCTGGCTTCTCGTCATTATCCTCCTGATTTGCACCGGTTTTTGGTGGACGATCACCAAGGGAACCATGCACCTGACCGATACGGAAGAAGCCAAGATATTGGATGTTCCGATCGTGGTCGCGGAGAAGCCGGCCGGCCACAAGAAATACGGCCATTCTTCCCGGTCCCCGAAAACCCAAAATCAAGCCCCTGAGAACCTCAGCGAACTGCCGTCGGTCCCCTCCGGATCAGCCGAGAATTTTTTTAATAAGGGAAAAGAACAGTTCGACAACAAGCATTACCAGGTTTCGTTCAATTATCTCCGCCAAGCCTTGGAAATCGATCCCACCTACGCGAAGGCCTATTTCGGCTTGGGGTACCTCTACGCGCGCTTCGATATGGACGACGCGGCGGTCCGGATGTATGAGATGGCCTTGCGGTTCGACCCCAACCACGTCGAGTCCATCAATAACCTCGCCATGATGTATTACCGCGCCGGCAACTTGGATGATTCAGTGGTCTTGTTCCAGAAGGCGGTCGCCCTCAACGCCCAAAACGAGGACTATGAATACAACTTGGGACGGGTTTACTTGGAGAAGGACCAATTCAACGAGGCCCTGCAGGCTTATCAGGCGGCGGCGGTCCTGAAGGCCGGCGATGACCGCGTTTACAATGACATGGCCTTGATCTACGAAAAAATCGGGAAAAAACAGGAAGCCCAGGATTCCTGGCAGAAGGTCATGCAATACTCAACGAACCCGACCCTGCTGCAGCAGGCGAAAGCCCATTTGGACTTCCTCCAAACGCAAAGCTGATAAAGGCAGTCGACGGTCAGCGGTCGACAGTCGGCAGATACACCATTCCAAAAAAATGACTTCTTGACTTGCTTTGACATTCCAAAGCTTTCGTAGAGGTTTATCTTTTACTCACCCTGCTATATTTTTAATTTGGCGCTCGAATTTACAGGGATGTTTTCCGATGTTTTAGCTGTCGACAGCCGACTGTGGACTGTCGACTGATTTTTACTTTTCCTGATTCTTAATCTTGGCGTAAAGCTTGAAGAGTTCCTTGAAGGCCCGGAGAATGACTTTGAAATTCGCCCCTGTCTGGGTACCGGCCACGCGCGGATAGTGGGTGACCCCCACTTCCACGAAGCGAAAGCCCGCCTTGTTGGACCTGGCCAAGAGCTCGGTAGAGACCATCGCCCCGCCAGCCGATAAATGAACCTTATCAATCACCTTGCGCTTCATCAGCTTAAAGGCGCAGTCCACGTCCCTCACCTGGAACCCGAACAAAAACTTCACCAGGGATCCCCACATAAAGGCGTTCAACTTCCGCATGGCCGGGTCCCGGCGGTTTTTACGGTAGCCCAGGATCAGGTCGCCCTCGTCCAGCTTCTCGATCAACAGCGTGATTTCCCTCAGGTCGAACTGAAGATCCCCGTCGGTGAAAAAAACGTAGTCGTACCGGGAGGCGTTATAGCCCGAGATGACGGCTCCGCCGTAGCCTTGGTTTTTCTCGTGGTGGACGGGACGGACATTGGGGTCTTCCTTGGCGAGTCGGTCGATGATTTCCCCAGTTTTGTCCTTGCTGCCGTCGTTGACGGGGATGATTTCCCATTTATCCGCCACTTCCGGGAGGACCTTTTGGGCCACCCGGACCATGTTCTCAACATTGGCTTCCTCGTTGTAGGCTGGGAAAAAGACGGAAAGGGAAGAGAGCTTAGGCATGGAAACTCCTTAAAAGGAAGTGTTCACCACGAAGGCGCGAAGAAGGCGAAGACATAAAAACGAAAAGATATTACCACAAGAAATGTTCTGCGAAATCAAATTCAGGAGTTTGTTGATATTGACGGGTTTTGCTTAACTTCGTGTTCTTCGTGCCTTCGTGGTGAAAATGGTTGTTTATTCTTTGAAATCAGGGACTGTGACTGATGGATCGACTAGGCGGGCGACCTTGTTGCCGACGTCCACGGCGAAATTGGTGCCGCGGTCCTCGGGGTAAACCAGGGCCATGTTGGCGAGATAAACATTCTCGATCGGCGTTTCGTAGCCGGGCTTGACCTCGCTGTAATGAAGGGGAACGACGGGTTGGGCGTAAAGATCCTGGAAGAGGAAATATTCCTCCAGCCAGCTTTCCTCGAAGGCCGGGTTGATTTTTTTCAAGTGGGGAAGCAGTTCGGCGAAAATTTCCTCTTTTTTCATCTTAAAGTACTTGTGGTCCTGGGGGAGGTAATTGCCCACATACATCAAGTGCTTGCCCTGGTACCAATCGATAGGCGCGAAGTTCGTGTGCTCGATCAGGGCCAGGATGGGAATGTCGGCGTCCGCGATGTTGATCCAGTACATGTCGCTGAACTTTTGCTTCATCACCAAAATCAGGCATTGGGCCCCCAGAAAGTCCAATTGGGTCAGGCGCTTGACGTAATCACCAGGGAGTTCCTTGCAGGTTTTAAGGAAGATGGGGGTGGCTGCCGCGAAAATGAGCCGGTCATAAGGCATTTCCTTGCCCCCGACTTCCAAGCCCTTCAATTTTCCGTTTTGGGTTAAAACCCGGGTGATCGGCTGGCTGAAGTGGATTTTGACACCGGCTTTTTGAACGGCCTGGGCCAGGGCTTGGTGGAATACCTCGAAGCCGCCCTTGAAATAACCAAGCTTTTCCTCCGTGCCCTTCCGGGAGGAAGCGCGGGTGTGGATCCTGGCCCAAAGCCAGGCCATGGCGACCTTGTCGAAATAGCGGCCGAATTTACCCTTGAGAAGGGGCTCCCACACAATCCTCAATAGCGCCTCACCGGAATGTTTTTTCATCCACTCATATCCCGTGACAGCCTCGTATTTTTTCCAGTCATTGACCTTGCCGAGGTAAAGGGCTTGGAGTCCAAAGCGGATACGGTCCAGAAAGGGCAGGGGAGTGAACCGCAGCAATTGCATCGGCGTTCCGAAGGGATAGAGCTTGCCCTGGTAAGTGAATCCCATCTGGCTGGTCAGCCAATGGAGGCTGTCCCGGACTCCCAATTCATCCACCAGGCCGCGGATACAGGTGTCGCTGGTGAAGATATGGTGGTAATACTTCTCCAAGGTGGTTCCGGCGACGGGGAAACCGGAGGCCAAGCCGCCCGCGTGGTCGGACGCCTCGAAAATCTCCACCTCGTGCCCGGCCTTGACCAAGCGGTAAGCGGCGGTCATTCCGGCGACTCCGGCCCCGACGATTCCGATTTTCATGATTTTTCCTTTTTGTCCTGATCAATGGATTTTAAGGTGAGTCCCTCGTGGTTGAGGAAGTAATAACCCAGCAGCGTAATCGGGAGGAAAACCAGCATATGGACCGTGACGATATAGGCGAGGGCCGTATGGCTGGGGATTTGGTAAATGGTGAGAAGGGTGACGCCGATGCCCTCGAAAATCCCCAATCCGCCGGGAGTGCTGGGAACCATCAACCCCAGGTTCGTTATCGCCATCAGCAAGGCCGCGGAATTGTAGTGGATGGGGTCGGGGGCCAATTGGAAGCCGGCGGCGACCAGGAAAAAGGCCGTGAACTCACAGGTCCAGGCGGCCAGGGAGAAAACCAGGACCAAAAAGGTTTCCTTGATGTTTTGAAGGATTTGAAGGCCGTCCAGGAAGGTGTGGCATATTTTCTCCAAGGGAGAGTGGTATTTGGGGGGGGCATGGGAGATTAAATAATTGATGATTTGGGTGGTTTGTTTTTTAAACAGGATCATGGCGAAAAAAGTCAAAAAGGCCGTGCCAAAGACAAAGGAAGCCAATTGGGCTGGCGTTTCGATGTTTTTGGAGATGGGAGTCGAGGCCGAATGCCTTAAAAAAATCGATCCGCCCAGGATCAACAACATGGCCATGCCGTCAAAAAGCCTCTCGAGAATAATGGTCCCCAGTGAGGCGCTTCGGCTGATGCCTTCTTTTTTCCCGTTCAAATGGGCCCTGAAAAATTCCCCCAACCGGAGGGGCGTGACATTGTTCGCCATAAACCCGATGACCAGGGTGGGAAAAAGGCTTTTGAAGGAGCATTGTTTGATCGGCGCCAAGAGAATAACCCATCGGTAACCCCGGATGACATAACCCAAAAGGTAAACCAGGAGGGCTGGTATCAACCAGACAAAATGAAAATTGGAAAAGTCCCCTGCGATATCGGAAAACTTGATGTTCCTGAACAGGAGGTAAAAGGAGCCGACAATGAGGATGAGGCCTATCCATGTGCGTTTTTGGGTTAACATTTACCTTTCCGTGCCTGCCGTAATGAGAAGCTATTTTCCATGATAAAAGACCCATTTGGCACAAAAAAGAAAAGAAAAATACCCCTCCGCCACTCCGCGCGTTTAGGATAGGAAGCCTAAGGCTTGGTATTTCCGCTTAGCCTTTCGTTGAGGCAAGACCCATCACCCTGTTCAGGAGGATTTATGAAGAAGCTTTTTCCCCTTTTCTTATTGGCGGTTATCTCCTTTCCTTTGACCGCTTCGGCTCAGGACAAGACGGCGCCGGCGGTTTCCTATAAAAATTTTAAGGACGCTTACGCGGCCGGCAATCAGGCCCTGAAGGAGCGTAAATTCGACGACGCGGTGGGGGCTTACGCCGAGGCGGAAAAACTGGCCACGACGGGGAAGGGGAAAAGCCAAGCCGCGAATGCCCAGGGCTGGACCTTGATGAAGGCCCGGAAGTTGGAAGAAGCCAAAAAGGTGCTGGAACGGGCCGTGGAGGAGGATGGGGACAACAAGGTCGCCTTGAAAAACCTCGGAGTGACATCCTTCCGTCTCTATGATTATGGTTTTTCCGGGGTGGAGGAGCTGAAGTCGGCGGTTAAAAACCTGGAAGCCAGCGGCGAGAACCAGGAGCTTTTGGAGCGGGCGAAGGGCGCCCTGGGGCGGGAGGATTCTTACGCCCAGGCAACGGCGACTCCTTCCGCGGCTGTCAGCACGGCAGGCCTCAATTACAAGGCCTTGTTGACCCTGGGGGACAAACTCCAGACGGACGGAAAATTCACCCAAGCGACCAAAGTTTTCAAGCTGGCCGAGGAAACGGCCCATTCGCCCGGGGCCAAGGCCGCCGCGGCCAACCGTCAAGGAAAGTTGCTGCTGGATTCCCACCGCCCGCAGGAATCCATCCCCTTTTTCGAGCAGGCGGCGAAGGACCAACCCAGCGAAAAGGTTTACTTGAACAATTTGGCCTACAGTTATTGGGTCCTGTACGATTCGGGCCGGGGAAAAACGGAGGACTTGAAGAAATCCGTCGACTCCTTTTACAAGGCCAATTCCATCGACGCCTCCTTCCATTCGGAAATGCTGAAGATGGCCTTGGATGAGCTCAAAGAGGTCGACCCGGAATCCGCCAAAGCCTATAGCGTGAAAGACGACAAGGATGACGCGGAAGGCGACAAGGACGACAAGGACGCGAAAGAAGATTCCAAATAATCACCGTTGCGTTGGAAGGAAGACGACCTTAACCTGGGAACCGCCGATTAAAATCGCCCCCCGCCCCTGAATTCCGGGCGGGCCGGTTTCCGTCGGCGGTTTTTTATTTTGGGGATATTGAGGAAGGGGCTTTCCTTGACGCTTTTAAACGAACTTGAAAAACTTCACCGGTCCATTCGGAACTGTTCCAAGTGTTTTCCTCAAGGGGGAAATTGCCCCGTGGCGGGAACGGGACAAGCCAAAAAGGGCGGTCTTTTTTTGATCGGGCAGGCTCCGGGGATTAAAGAACCGGCGGCCCAAAAAAATTTCGCCTGGACGGCCGGAAAACGGCTTTTTCAATGGTTCCTCACGATCGGATTGCCGGAGGAGAATCTCCGGCGCTACGCCTACATCACGGCCGTGACCAAGTGTTACCCGGGAAAGGCCAAGGGGGGCAAGGGGGACCGAAAGCCGAATCCCGCCGAAATCGCCCATTGCGATCCTTACCTCCAGGAAGCCCTCCGCCTGTTGAGCCCCTCGGTGGTGGTTTTAATCGGGAGCCTAGCCATTGAAAGGGTCCTAGGGCCCCTCCCCTTTTCTGAAGCGATCGGAAAGGAATTCGTTAAGGAACTTCCCGGCGGCAAGGCTTGGGTCATCCCCATTCCCCATCCCTCCGGGGCCAGTCCCTGGCCCTATCTTCCGGGAAACAAGGCGAAACTTGACAGGGCCTTCCGTTTGATCAAGAAGCGCCTTCAAAAACAAAAAATATATTCCCAATTGTCGGCGGTCCTTTAATCGCCTTTCCCAATAATTCATCCCGACCCCCCGGTCCTCTTCGTAAGCGGAAAAGCCGGGGAGTCTTACAGGTCTGAGGCGGCTTTTATTTGGGGCCAGGCCTTGGAATTGGGGAGAAATGATTCTCCTTGGTTGTATCTTCCTCGGCCTTGGTTAAAATAGTGCCTCATTTAAAACCTTCTGGAGGAACCCGTGATCCAACTCTCCGCCGTCTCAAAACTTGTCCCATCCTCAATCCCCAAAACTTGGGTGCTCTTGGCTTGTGAAAAAGAAAGCGGGTTCCTCAACGCCCCTGGCAAGTCCTGGGACCTGGTCCGAAAAGGAGCCGAAGCGGAAGGCTTTATGGGGAAGGCGGGTCAGTCCGCCCTGGCCTATCCCAAAACGGGGCTTTCCGCGGAAAAGGCCGTCATCCTGGGGTTGGGAATAAAACAAGAGGTCGGCGTTGAGGCCCTGCGGCGCGCGGGGGGGCGATTGGCGCGTAAGGCGAGGGAAATCCAGGCGGATGAAATTTTTATCGAGTGGCCCCGCTCCTTCACGTCCGAGCAAATCAAGGCTTTCGCCGAGGGGCTCATCCTGGGTTCCTACCAGTACAACCGCTATAAAACCCAACTCAAAGACTCCCCGAAGGGTGTTGAAAAATTGGTGGTGAAGGTTCCCGCCGAGAGGTTGGCCTCCGCGAAATCAGCGTTGGAAACGGCCCAGTCCTATTGCGCCGGCACGGTGATGGCCCGGGACCTGATCAACGGGGCCCCCAGCGACATTACCCCCAGGGTTTTGGCCCAAGAAGCCAGGAAGATCGCCAAGGGTCCTGTCCGTTTGAAGCTTTACAGCACGAAGGAGTTGAAGCGTATGGGCGCCGGGGGGATATTGGGCGTCAACATAGGAAGCGCCCAGGAGCCTTATCTCATCCACCTGCATTACAAGCCGAAGGGCAAGGCCCACAAGTCAGTGGCGATCGTCGGAAAAGGCATCACCTTTGACTCGGGCGGGTTGTCCTTAAAGCCGGCGGGATCCATGGAAACCATGAAAATGGACATGTCCGGGGCCGCGGCGGTTTTGGGGGTCTTCAGCCAAATCGCCAAACTAAAACCCAAGGTGGAAGTTCACGGCATCATCGCCGCCACCGAAAATATGCCAGGGGGCAGGGCCTACAAGCCGGGGGATGTTTTGAAAGCCATGAACGGCAAGACGATGGAAGTCCTCAACACGGACGCGGAGGGGCGGTTGGTGCTGGCGGACGCCTTGTCCTACGCCGTCCAACAAAAAGTTGACGCGATCATCGACATGGCGACCTTGACGGGGGCCTGTATCATCGCATTGGGATGGCTCGTCAGCGGCGCGATGACCAATGACGCCAAGCTTCTCGACCGCCTCAAGACTGCCACGGATTCGGAAGGGGAGAGAATATGGGAAATGCCCCTGGTGGAGGAATATCGGAACGATATCAAGAGCAGGGTCGCGGATATCAAGAATATCGGCGGCGGAAGGGACGCGGGAACCATCATTGGAGGCCTGTTTCTGCAGGAATTCGTGGGAGACACCCCTTGGGTCCACCTGGATATCGCCGGACCAGCCTACCCCGAGAAGGAGTATCCGGCCCTTCCTTATTTAGGGGCCCACGGCGGAACAGGGCTGATGGTTCGCAGCCTTTTGACCTTTTTAAAGAACGAATAAAGAAGCCGCCAACCCCTTTTTTCCTTTAAAACCCCATGCCGGGAGGGAGAGGGGAGGGTTGGGCGGCTGATTCTGGGCTTTCTGCAACTATTTTCCGGGTTTAAACGTCCAAAAAGCAGGTAACCAGGTGACTCATGACTGAATCGGAAGCCATTGAACGTTGCCGTCAAGGCGACGTGAGCGGACTTCAAGTCTTATTCGAGCTCCATCGGACCAAGGTTTACCACCTGTCCTGGCGCATGCTTGGGTCGCCGCAGGACGCGGAGGATGTTCTTCAGGAAATATACCTGAAGGTTTTCGACCGCATCAAGAATTACCGGGGGGATTCGGCGTTTAGCACCTGGCTTTACCGGATGACCACGAACCACTGCCTCGATATATTAAGGCGGAGAAAGATCGTGGCTTTCCTGGGGTTTGAAAACGCCCCGGAAGCCGTGGACAAGAAGGACAGCGAGAAGGCTGTCGATTTGGGGCTCAGCCCGACCGTGGAGAAGGTTCTGGCGAAACTGCCGGAAAAGCAAAAGGCCTGCCTTCTGCTCCGGGAAATGGAGGAGCTCAGTTACGAGGATATCGCGTCGGCGCTGGACCTATCCTTGGGATCGGTGAAGTCGAATATCCACCGGGCGAAGATTTTTTTGAAAGAGCAGCTGGAGCAGGAAGGGCTGACGCCCGAAGATTTGTAGGGAATGGATTGAGAGGCTCGACATGAAACATGAATGGCAGGATGGGGAAATATCGAAAGTCTTGAGGGATTTGTCCCGGCCCGAGCCGGCTCCCCAGACCTATGACCATGTCTGGTTCAAAATCGAGGATAAGATCGCCCAACGGCAGAGGCATTTCCTGGATTCCGTCGTTTGGAAGCCCTGGGGCCATCCGATCCGCTGGGTCGCCGCGGCGGCCTGCCTCTTCGTGACCTTCAGCGGGCTGATCTATCACCAGGATTCGGTGGATCAGAACGAGTTAGGAGCCTATCTGATCAGCGTATCCAATACGGCCGAAAGCGTCACCCGCGACCCGGGGTTGGTGAAAGTTTCCGTCCTCTTGAGCGAGCCTTCGTCCTCGGCTCCCGACATGACGGTGGAAAATCACGCCGATCCGTTATCCGGGGACGAGATATTTCTTTAACGAAGGGGCTGGGAGTTGCTGGGGCTGGCGGTCAACCAAATTACGGGGAGCGGGGAATGAAAATAACGAATCTTGCTTTGGCTTTTGTCTTAACGGCTTTGGCCGCGGTTTGGGCCCAGGCCCAGCCCTCGTCGGAGGCGACTCCTCAGGCGAAGCCGACCGAGGTGCCGTCGTCCCACCTTACCCGAAAACAAATATTGGAGAAGCTCCAACTGACCGCCGAACAGAAGCAGGAACTCCGCAAAAACCGCGCCACCTACCGTAAAACCATCGCCGAGTTGGACGGACAATTGAAGGTGAAGAAGGTCGAGCTCGAGAATGAGATGGAAAAACCCGAACCGGACGAGGCCAAACTCAAGCAGATCGCGGACGAAATCGGCGATGTGCAGGGCATGAAGATCAGCGCGAAGATCAAGGCGGAGCTGGAAGTGGAGAAGAAGATTCTAACGCCCCAGCAGGTCGAGACCTTGAGGACCCTTCAAGGGAAGGAAAGCCCGGCCTCGGAAGAGATTCTTTAAAATCTCAGGTTCTTCCGGACCGGACCAGGTCCAATATTTTTCTTGCCAAGGACATTCATTTTTTGTGCGGTTTTTTTAAATTCCCCCTGGCCCGTCAAAAACACCTTGTTTTGCCCGGGCCCTTACCGGTCAGAAACATTGCTAACAAATTTCCGCCGCGCGATCATTATTTCGGCTTTAACTTTGACAAGTTTTTGGAACCGGTGATATTATTTAAAAACTATGGGATTCCTCTACAACGTCGCTTCTCCATTTTTAAACCTGCTCAAGACGATTGTAAACGGGCTTGAGTTCCGCAAGTTCAAGGAAGCCGTCCACCGCAATCCCCAAGACCACCAACTCCGCGCCCGTTTCGCCAAATACTGCCTTAAAACCTATTTCCAGGGGTCCAACTCCAAGATTCATGTCGTCGAGGCGGTCAATCAATTCGAGAACATCGTCCATTCGGACGTGCTTGACTTGGAAGTGTTTTATTTGATGGGGAAGTATTACCAGGGACAGGATAATCACAAGGCCAGCGAGATTTACCGCAAGGGGATCAAGCGCTACAACGACTTTGTCTCCAAAAGCATCGAGTTCCGCCATGATTACGTGGAGACGGCCTTCACCATCGCCCTCAATTTACTGGCCCTGGAGTCCAATGTCGCCGATCCGGAGTTGGAGAAGTTTTTTAAGAACATCCGCCGGACCTACCTGAAGCAGTTCCTGGAAAACAAGGTGGAGTTCAGCCAGGAAGCCCTGGGGGATCCGGAAAAGCTGCGCCCCAACGCCAATTAAGCTCAAAATTCGCCAGAACCCGCCTTAAAATCATCCTACCCCGATATCCCGCATGATCGATTTGGAACAAGAGGGGGAGATGTGGGATCATACCGCCCTCGATTAAACCCGATCAAGTCATCGGTGGTTACCGGCGCACAGAGTCTTTGACGAAGTGGTTGGAAAACAAAAAAGCCCCGGGGAATTCCCGGGGCTTTTTTGTGTTACGGATAAGAGATTTAAAAGGCTTAGACCTCGGTGGTGACCTTGGCGCCTCTTTTGTAAAGTCCGCTCGCGGCGAAATAACCGATCGCGAGGACTCCCACGAACCAATACCACTCGTCGTGCATAAAATGCTTGCCGGCGGCCAGCATGGCGAAAACCAGCGGGATGGAAAGATAAACATTCAATTTGGAGGCGTTGGCGGCCCGGGTGACGATCTCAGGGGCGGCGGCGCTTCCGGTCTTGATGCCGTTGATGATCTTGCGCTGGGCGGGCCAGATGACGAACCAAACGTTGAACCACATGATGGTCCCGAAAAGGGCCCCCATCGAAATCCAATGGCCCCGGGACGTATGAAAGTCGGCCCAGCCGTTGGGCGAGTAATTCATGAAAAACAGCAGCCAGCCCAGGATGAAGGTGATCATCGCGGCCCAGCGGAAGAAGAAGAGGGCCCGGGGCATCAATTCCGGCACCGCCTTTTTCTTGGTGTCCGCGTCCAGCACCTTGACGTAATTCGCGTTGACGAAATTAAAGAAATACAACAAGCCGATCCACATGATGCCAAATACCACGTGGAACCAGCGGAAAAGGATATCCAATATCTCCGTTGTAGAAACGTCCATATTTCCTCCGTCCTTCAGATTTTTGATACCGACCTGCGCTACGTTATTCGGGGCGCCGGGAAATGTCAAGGAGGGCTGGCTCGGGGCCGGCGGGATTCCTCGGGCCGCCGCTCGGGGAAGCGAAGTCTGGTGAAGTGTTGGCGCCTTTTTGCTAATATGTCTCCCGGGCGACGCGGCCGAAAAGCGGAACCAAATCAACTAAGGCGAAAAATGAACGAGTGCGAGCAAATTCATCCACTGTTGAGGGGCTATTTGGCGGAATCCATTTCCGCCAGGGAGCGCCGGTTGGTGGCCAGGCACTTGAATCTTTGCGCTTCCGCGAGGAAGGAATTGGACCGGCTCCGGGGAGGTTCCCCGAAAACATCCGCGGCCCAGCCGGTTTCAACGGCGGCCCCCGGCTCCTCTGCCGCCCCGCCGGCTGCCCATTCGGCAGAACCCCCTTCCGAGCCTTGGGACTTGAAAATCCTAAGGTGGATGTTCAAAACCCCCAAGCCGGCCCCCAAGCCCCCGGCGGAAGTGAAAAAGCCCCGTTTGATGAAGCCGCCCCAAGCCGAAATGACTCCCGGGCCATCCCGGTCTCCCTTAAAACCGATTTTGATCGTGGTTCTTATTTTCGGCGGTTTGATACTCTTGACCCATTTCATCCAGAACGCGGGACAAAACTCGGCGCTGAAGGGCGCCCAACATTGGCTGTCCAAGAAGGGTTACCATCTGCCGGGGGTTTCCTCGTCGCTGGAATTGGTGCTGGATTTGACCAACTTAACCCATTGGGACGGCAATGTGGCCCCCGTCGCTGTCGCCAGCCGCGATCTCATCACGGACGCCGACCACTTGAACGTTTACTGGAATATTTTACAGCCCGGAATCCCCCAGCCGGCCGTGGATTTCACTAAAAACGCCTTGGCGGTGGTGTTCCTGGGTCCCAAGGCGACCGCCGGCTACCTGGCCAAATTTAAAAGGGTCGAGAATTTCTCGGACAAAACCATTCTCTGGTACGACGAGGTGGCTCCCGCCTCGGGGGAAATGGCGACCGCCTCGGTCAACCGCCCCTGGGTGCTTCAACTGATCCCCAAACCCACCCAACTGCCCGTTTTGATCCAGAAGATTCAATAAACGTAAATCTCGCCACCAAGGCACCAAGACACGAAGAAAAGCTAAAATGAATCTGTCGAGAAAGCGGGATTGGATTAAGTGTCGGCCGAATAAAAATTTTTTGAAGTTACTGGTTCCTTGGTGGTGAAAAAATCGTGAGGAGTTTGCTTTGAAAATCGGAATTGTCGGCCTGCCGAATGTCGGAAAATCCACCTTGTTTAACGCCATCACCAAATCCAAAGCCCCGGCGGAAAACTATCCTTTCTGCACCATCGACCCCAACGTGGGCGTGGTCACGGTGCCTGATGACCGCATCGGAAAACTGGCCGAGATCGAAAAGAGCGAGAAACAGGTTCCTGCCATCGTGGAATTCGTGGATATCGCCGGCCTGGTGAAGGGCGCCAGCAAGGGGGAGGGATTGGGGAACAAATTCCTGTCCCATATCCGGGAAGTGGACGCTATCGCCATGGTGGTGCGCTGTTTCGAGGACGCCAATATCGTCCATGTGGAAGGCACGATCAATCCCGTCCGGGACATCGAGATCATCTTGACCGAGCTCTGCCTGGCCGATTTGGACACGGTGGATAAGCGGCTTCAAAGGACCGAAAAAGGCAAAAAGTCCGGCGACAAGGAAGCCTTAGCCGAGTGGGACTTGTTTTCTTCCGTTAAGAAATTGCTGGAGGAGGGAAAGCCCGCCATCGCCTTGGAGGCCACAGCGGACCAGGAAAAGAAACTGAAGGAGTTGAGCCTTTTAACCCGGAAACCTTTCCTATATGTAGGCAACGTGTCCGAAGGCGATTTGGTGGATGTCTCCAAGAACCCCTATTACCAGGCCTTGTTGAAACACGCAGCTTCCCAAGGGGCTAACTGCCTTCCTATTTCCGCCAAGATCGAGTCGGAAGTCGCCGAATTGCCGGAGGAGGAAGCGGTCCAATTTCTCGCCGATCTCGGCATCAAGGAGCGGGGACTTCACGCCATCATCCGCAAGTCCTATGAAACCCTCGGCCAGATTTCCTATTTCACGGCGGGGCCCATGGAATCCCGCGCTTGGACCATCACGAAGGGGACGTTAGCCCCCCAAGCCGCTGGAAAAATCCATTCCGATATTGAACGGGGTTTTATCCGCGCGGAAGTCTATTCCTTCGAGGACCTAGCTTCGGCCGGTTCCACCGCCAAGGCCAGGGAGGCGGGCAAGCTCCGCACCGAGGGCAAGGAATACGTCATGAAAGACGGCGACGTGGTGCATTTTAGGTTTAATGTTTAAAACGTTCGGCTGAAGGACACCATTTAGCCAAGGTACAGACCCCGCACAAAGGCTTTCTCGCGTCGCAGACCTTGCGGCCGTGCTGAATCAGGCGGTGGGAAAAGTGGAGCCACTCCTCTTTCGGAATAATCTTCATTAAATCCTTCTCAATTTTGACCGCGTCCTGGTGCTTCGTCCATCCCAGGCGGTTCGAGAGTCTGGTCACGTGAGTGTCCACCGTAACGCCTTCCGAAATGGCGTAAACTTCGCCCAGTACCACGTTGGCGGTTTTGCGGCCCACCCCTGGAATTAATATCAGCTCCGCGATGGTCTTCGGCATTTTTCCTTTATACAAACCAAGCAGTGCTTGGGCGCAACCAATGAGGTTCCTGGCCTTGTTGTGGTAAAACCCTGTGGATTTAATGAGCTTTTCCACGTCCTTTTGTTTGGCTCTAGCGAGCTTTTCGGGGGTGGGAAATACTTTAAAGAGCCCTGGGGCCACCAAGTTGACGCGCTCGTCCGTGCATTGGGCCGAGAGGATAACCGCGCACATCAGTTGAAAGGGGGATTTGTAATGAAGGAAACAGCGCGTGTCCGGGTAGAGGCGCTGGAGTTCGGCGATGATTTTGGATGTATGAAGGTTAGTCATGAAACCTCTTTGGCCACGGATGAACACGGATTAACACAGATAAATCATTTTCTCAGAAATTGAAAGCCTTTCCTATCCGAGTTCATCCCTGTTCATCTGTGGCAAAAATATTTTTGGTGGTCTTGGAAAATCCTGGACGGTTCCATATGATACCGCCCTATGCCCATCATTGAAGTCGAGAATCTCTCCAAAATCTACCGCACCCAAAAACGCCTGCCGGGATTGGGCGGGGCCTTCAAGGGACTTTTCAACCGTAAGTACACTGAAGTCCGGGCCGTCGATGACGTTTCCTTCAGCATCGAGGAGGGGGAATTGGTCGGCTTTCTCGGGCCCAACGGCGCGGGGAAGACCACAACCCTCAAAATGCTTTCCGGCATTCTCTTTCCCACGACCGGAACCGCCAAGGTCATGGGATTCACCCCCTGGGAGCGGAAAAACGAATACCGCCGCCAATTCGCCCTGGTCATGGGGCAAAAAAACCAGCTTTGGTGGGACCTGCCGGCCCAGGAATCCCTTTATCTTAATAAGGAAATCTACGGCGTCTCGGACGAGGCCTACCGGCAGGTCATGGATGAGATGACGGAACTGCTTCAGGTAAAAAAACTCCTGGGAATCATGGTCCGTGAATTGTCCCTGGGGGAGCGCATGAAGTTCGAGCTGATCGCGTCCCTCCTGCACAGGCCCAGGGTCTTGCTGCTGGACGAGCCCACCATCGGCCTGGACGTGGTGGCCCAAAAGAATATCCGGGAGTTTATCAAGGACTACAACCGCCGGACCAAGACCACGATCCTCTTGACCAGCCACTATATGAACGATATCCAGGCCCTTTGCGAGAGGGTGGTCGTCATCAACCAGGGGAAAAAGGTGTTCGACGGGAAATTGGACGCCGTCGTCGAGCAGTTTTCACAGACGAAACTGATTTCCGTCACCTTCAAGACAGGAGGGGTCAGCCGGGAGCAATTGGCCGGCTTGGGGGAGGTCCTGGAAATCACGCCGGTGAAGGCCGTCTTGAAGGTATCGCGGGAAAACGTCAAGAAGGCATCGAACGCGATCCTGAACCAATTCGACGTGGATGACATCAACATCGAGGAGGTGCCGATCGAGGAAGTGATCGAGAGGATGTTCAAGGAGGGCGCGAAGTGAGCGCCGGCACCGCCTCGGTTTCCAAATCACCTTTCCATAAATACTGGGTCATCCTCTCGACCCGCACCCAAGAGGACATGTCCTACCGGGCCAATTACGTGTTCGGGGCCATCTTCCGTTTCCTCCCCTTGGTGACCTTGATTTTTCTTTGGTACGCCGTCTACCAGTCCCGCAAGGTCATCGGAGGCGATCTGACCATCAAGGGCATGACTTTCAACGACATGATTACCTACAACGCCTTGATGTATGTGGCCAGGGGATTCTCCAGCGTCCCCGGAACCACCTCCGACATCAGCAAGGACATCAAGGACGGCCTCTTGAACCGTTATTTGATCAGGCCCATCAATTACCTTTGGTACCAGGTCATGTACCGCCTGGCCCACAAGCTGGTTTTCTGGTACGTGGCGCTCTTCACCTTCCCTCCCATCTTTTTCCTGATGCGCCATTACTTCAGCCATGTCCCCACGATGGTTGAGACCGGGGCATTCGTTATTTCCCTGGTAACGGCCTTTTGCATCGGCATTCTTTTTTGTTTCATGATCGGAACCCTCGCCTTTTGGTTCACCGAGATTTCCACCTTCCTGTTCGTGGTGATGATGATCGAGTTTTTCCTCTCGGGCCAAATGATCCCCCTGAACATTTTGCCCCAATCCATGCAGCCCCTATTGATGCTGTCGCCCTTTGGGTATGAGGGCTACTGGCCCTGCGCCATTTTGATGGGGAAGGTTCCGCAAGACCAACTGGCCCAGGTGCTTGGAACCGGCTTTTGCTGGGTGGTGGTTTTTTATTTTCTGGGCCAGGTTTTGTGGAAGGCGGGTTTGAAACGCTATTCCGCGGTAGGCGGATAACGGCAGTCGACAGGTGACAGTCGACAGTCGGCAGGGAATTCTTTAAAGCATTAACTGTCGACCGTCGACTGCCGACTGTGGACAAGCGACTAAATGATAATTTTGGGGAAAAACGATGTTGAAACCAATGGCTCGTTATTTACGTCTCACGGGACTCATGATGAAGAACTGCCTGATCCGTGAGATGCAGTTCAAGGCGAATTTTCTCGTCCGTTTGTTGACCGAGTTCATGTGGCTCCTGATGCAGTTCGTCTATATCGGGGTTATCTTCGGACAGACCCAGGAAATCGCCGGATGGAGCCTTTGGCAGATGGTCGTTCTGGCAGGGACCAACCATGTCATCACCCAGCTTTTCGAGGCCCTCTTCTATGACAACTGCACCAAGCTGACGGACCAGATCCGCCAGGGCGATCTGGACTTCAACCTCATAAAACCCATCAACACCCAGTTCCTCGTGTCCCTGCGCTATACCGACTACTCCTCCATGGTCAACAGCACCCTGGGCTTGGGGGTAATCCTGTTCGCTCTCAATAAAATGGGGGCTTCCGTCGGCTTCGGCCAGGCCGTCCTCTTCGCCGCGCTCGTGGCCAACAGCGTCATCATTTATTATTCCATCCTTTTCGTGCTGTCCGTTTGGACCTTTTGGATCGGGCGCTCGAACAATTTGATGGAGCTCTATTGGCAATTCGGCCAGTTTTCCCGTTATCCCGGGGACATCTATCCCTGGCTCCTGCGCCGGCTTTTAATGACCGTGATGCCCATGCTGGTGGTTTCCAATTTTCCGGCAGGTATTCTCGTCCATAAACTGGAAAGCGGTTGGGTTTATTACGGGTTCGCCTTGGGAATAGCTTTCCTGGCCTTTACGGTCTGGGTTTGGCAAAAAGGGCTTCAGCGTTACCGAAGCGCTTCAAGCTAAGGCTTGAAGCGCTTCGGTAACGCAATTAGGAATTCGGAGTTAGGAATGAGGAATTGAAGGATGTGTCTCAAATTCCTAATTGCGAATTCCTAATTCCTAATTTGTAGTGTTGACCAGGTTTTCGGTCAACACTACAATGCCTCCATGCCCGAGTCCGAAGCCAAAGAAATAAAAGTCCGCTACCGGAAAACCATCGCCTTTTGGATGACCTTTGGGGTCGTCTTCCTCCTCTTTATCTGCGATGTCTTCAAAAACAAGACCTTTCAAGCCCTGGAAAATAAAAGCATCGACTTTCGTTTCGTCCTCAGAGGCGTCAGGACCCCCAAAGCCCCCATTAAAATATTGGCGGTGGATGAGCAGAGCTTGAAGGAGATCGGGCAATGGCCATGGCCCAGGTCGGTCCAGGCCCAGATCATCCAAAAGTTGAAGGCCGCCGGGGTCAAATGCTTTTTTTACGACGTTTTTTTCCCTGAGCCTGAGCGGACCCAGGAAAAGATGCTGGGTCAATTGCAGGGCATGCTCAATGGCGCCATCCAGGGATCCTCCAAGTCGATCAACAACATCCGCGAAAAAGTATTCGCCGACATCAAGAAATTCCAGGAAACCCAGGACGGGGACAAGGAATTGGCGGCGGCGATGAAGGAAGCTGGCAACGTTTACTTCCTGATTGAGCCCAGTGTTTTTGAGAATGAGGGCCGGACGCCCAGCCCGGAAACCCTCCACATGACTCCCGCGGAGCTTTTGGGCGACGCCAAAGAACAGGCGGACAGCCTGGGGGATTTGACCGTCGCCCGGTCGCTCCTTCTTTCCATCCCCATGCTTCAGGACAACGCGGTGGACGCCGGCCACACCCGCTGTTTCCCCTTTTCGGACGGGATTTACCGCTATTACCCCACGGTCGTTAATTACGAGGCGAACGACAAGAACGCCTTGATACCCCATTTATCGCTCCAAGTAGCCCGCCATTTCCTGGACGATAAAAATCCCATCAAGGTCCAAATAGGGAAGTACACCGAAGTCGCCGGCAGGAAAATCCCGATTTTGGACAATGGCTACGCCTTTATCAATTATTGCGGCCCCTGGGGAACTTTTCCCCTGATTTCAGCCGCCGATTTATTGAAAGGCCGGGTGAAGGAGGACCTGAAGGGTTCGATCGTTGAGATCGGGGCGACGGCCACGGGCATTAACGATATCCGACCCACCCCCTTCGACCGTGTTTCCCCCGGGGCTAACATCAACGCTAATATCGTCGAGAACGTGCTGTCGAATAATTTTTTGACCCTGGCCCCGAACTACTTTAATTACATCCTGATGCTCGTGCTGGCCATGCTCATGTGGTACCTGGTGCCGCGCCTGACGCCTATTCAAAGCACGGTCGTGTTCATGTTGTTGTTTCCCGGATACGTCATCATCGCCTGCCTGTTCTTTTCTTACCTCAATACCGTCTTGAATTTGATCTATCCCAGCCTGGCCATGGTTTTAACTTTTCTCATGCTGACTACCTATAAGTTCCGGACGGAAGTCCGCCACAGCCGGTACATGAAGCAGATGTTCCAGAGCATGGTGGCCCCGGCGGTCGTCGATGAGATCATGAAACTTCCGGCCGGTATTGAGCTGGGCGGCGAGGAAAAGGAACTGACGGTCATGTTTTCCGACATACGGGGATTCACCACCTACTCGGAAAAACACACGCCCCATGAGGTTGTGGCGATCTTGAACGAGTATTTGACCCAGATGACCAACTTGATATTCCAAACCGAGGGGACGCTGGACAAGTATATTGGAGACGCCATCATGGCTTTCTGGGGAGCCCCTGGAACCCAGAGGGACCATGCCTACCGGGCCTGCAGCACGACCCTGGGGATGGTGGACCTGCTCCACTCGGTGTTGCATCCCAAGTGGGAAATAGAAGGGAAGCAACGGCTGGACATCGGCATCGGGTTGAACACCGGCCCCATGGTCGTCGGGTTCGTGGGATCCCAATCCATCAAGAATTACACCCTGATCGGGGACGCGGTCAATTTGGGCGCCCGATTGGAGGGGACCACCAAGGAATACCATGTCGAAATCATCATTGCCGAGTCCACTTACCTCCAGGTGAAGGATGACATGTTGTGCCGGGAGCTGGATTTGATCAAAGTTAAGGGAAAGAACGAGCCCATCCGGATTTACGAGTTGATCGACCACCGGTTGAGGGGCGCCGGCATGAAAGAAATGAAAGTAAAGGCTTTTGAGGAGGGCTTGGCCCATTACCGGGGCTGCCGCTTTGACGAGGCCCTGAAATGCTTCAAAAATTGCCTGGAACTGGACCCCAAAGACGGCCCAGCGGAGATATTTGTAGAACGTTCCAAAGTGTTGAAACAGAATCCGCCCCCCCCCCAATGGGACGGGGTTTTCGTCATGAAAACCAAATAAAGTTACCTAGCCGGCGAATCTCCCCGGGACCTTCCGAATTTAAGTTCTTTTACACCAATTTTTCCCCATTTTTTTACCAATCTTTTTTATTTTTCAATACAATAACGACCAATTCTCACAATGATTTGTTTGCCTAGGCGATACCGAAAAACACACTTTCGGCGGGGTCAACCGGTTTAAAGTTCCAGGTTTCGGTCTTCCGCTTCCATTCCCACAAATAACAATCAACGGTTGCTATGAGATTCATGCCGAAAATTTCCTTATTTTTTTTACCGCCCCTCCTGGGTTTGATTCTGTTTGTCGGCTGTAATAAAAACGCCTCCTCTCCCGTGGCTCCCGCCCGCAACATGAACATGAAATTGTCCGTTCCGATTTCCAGCGACTTAAAAGCGAGCCTCTTGGGCGCGGCCAGCAACGAACTTTTATATAACGTGACCAGCTCGGGAATGGCTCCCGTATCCGGCCTGTATGGGCCCTTCAGCACCGCGGCGGACTCCGGGACGATCGATTTGTCCATCAATGTTCCAGCGGGTCCCTCCCGATTGATCGCTCTCCAACTCAATAATGCCGCCAATCACGCACCCTTGGCCGTTGGAGCTGGACTGTTGGACGTGAGCCCCCAAGGGGGAGCCCTAACGATTGAATTAGGTTCCGTGGCCCGCAACTGCTACCTATTGGATACCTTGTATTTTCCTGGCGGGTCGAACTTCGCATTTCAAGGAGATCAACTGGCGGCCATTACGATATCGGGACCATTTGATATGTCGGTCACGACTTTGTCAGCCGGATTTCAAATTTTGCCCTATTCCGGAAGCCAAAAAATCGCTTATATGGGTAACGGTGATTTGGTGAATTTCGCGGAGGCTCCCGCGACGATATCATTCGGAGGATCGGGTTCGGCGAAAACAGCCGCCGGGGTGTCACCGACCTATTTGCAGACTGGAGACGTCTATTGCTTGGAACTTTCCTCGGGTGGACACGCTTGGATTCAGATCATTAATCCTGGGGTACCTGGTTCCTCCGGACCTTCTTTCAGATTTAGGGTCAATGCGACTCAGAATTATTACGCTTACGACCGTACGGCTGCCGATAACGCCAGTATATGTTTGACCCCTCCCCCGACGGCGACTCCCATGCCTCCGACGGTTACCAACACGCCGACCATCACTTGGACCCCTACCAACAGCTTTACGGCCAGCCCGAGCCCTACCAATACCGTCACCCGGACCGCCACGGATTCCCCGACTGATACGGCCACTAATTTCCCGACGAATACCTTCACCACGACCGCGACCAATACCCCCACCCCATCGCCCACCAACAGTCCGCTGTTCACTAATACGAATACGCCCACGCCTTCGATCACCAACACTTTCTCCAACAGCCCCACGCCGACGCCTTCCAATACCCCCACGAACAGCCCGACGAAAACCCTGACGGCGACGCCGACCCATACGCCCTCGAATACCCCGACGAATATCCCGACTCTTACTCCCACCAATACACCGACCAACACACCGACCTTTACCCTGACGAATACCCCCACGCCGTCCTTAACCAATACTCCGACCAATACCCCGACCAACAGTTCGACTAAAACACCCACCAATACCCCGACCTTTACCCCGACGAACACGCCTACGACAACCTTAACGAATACCCCGACGAACACCCCGACCCTTACTCCCACCAAAACTCCGACCAACACACCGACCTTTACCCTGACGAATACCCCCACGCCGTCCTTAACCAATACTCCGACCAATACCCCGACCAACAGTTCGACTAAAACACCCACCAATACCCCGACCTTTACCCCGACGAACACACCTACGGCAACCTTAACGAGTACCCCGACAAACACCCCGACGCCGACCTTAACGGATACCGCCACGAATACACCCACTTCGACGCCCACCGATAGCCCGACGAACAGCGCCACCCCAACGCCCACCGATACCCCTACGGCAACGGTCACGAATACCCCGAACTCGGCTTACGTCGATATATCCTCCTCCATCGACAATGGCTCGGTTTCCAGTACGACGATCGGTCAGGTTGATTCCCACAGCGTAACGATCAATGGGGATACTTGGGGCGGGGGAGCCGGGGACCTGGTCTATCAATTCACCTTGACCCAAGCCAAGCAGTTATCCCTCAATTTGTGCAGCGCGAATTACGATTCCGTTCTTTATCTCTGTACCGATCCCAATAACCCCACCGGCACCCTGGTGGATTTGGCGGATGACTCGGCCCTCTGCGGTGGCTTCTCCACCCAATTGGTAACCGGAACCCTCTCGCCCTTGGTGACCTACTATCTGGTCGTTGATGGTTACGGGCCCGGTGATATGGGCGACTTTACCCTGGTGGCCTCAACCTTCTATCCGATGAATAATTTCAGCGCCACCGTCGGTCCCACGCCGGTGCCCATTCCGGAATCCGAACCCAATAACGACGACGCCTATTTCACCCAGGCGACCAATTTGGGGAATGTGGATACGGGCAACATCGTCGTGGGCTCGGGCAACGTGAAATATTACGCCGATGAGGTGGATACCTGGAAGTTCCACGCCGTGACGGACGGCACGATCTTCACGGTCATGCTGGACAGCTTTGACGACAACAGCGGTAAAGACCGGGTGGCCTTCGATATTTACGACTCCGGCCATAACCTATTGGCCTCGTCCAACGCCTCCTACAGTTTGGACAAACTAACCAGCCCGCCCCTTCCCTCGGGCGATTATTCCATCGCCGTTTATTCCATCACCGACGGGTCGGACGGCAATTACAACCTCGTCGTTCAGGGCGGCCCCGTGGCGACCTCCACCGAGACGCCCACGATAACGCCTACTCCGACCGAAACCGAAACACCTACCATGACGCCGACCATGCCCCCCTCGGGAAGCGATATCTCGACCCTGGTCAATAGCGGGCTAAATTTCACGCTCACGGGGGATACTTCAACCTCCGTCACGCCGGACCACAGCACCATCTACGGTTACGGAGCGGGGGCGCCGGACGTGATTTACAGCTTCACCTTGTCGGGGACCCAGTCTGAAGAGCTTTATTTCAATCTTCACGCTTCGTCCCAATTCTCTTACCCGATTTTGTACCTCATGACGGATCCCGCGGCGCCATCTTCGTATGTGGAGACGAACGTCTGCGGGAATCCTTATTACTACACCAACTCCATCGCGACCGGACAGCTCCAGCCGGGAGTTACCTATTACGTGGTCGTAGACGGACTCTCTTCCAGCTACGCCGGACCCTACAGCTTGGATGTTTCCCACTTCCAGCCCCTTTGCAGCTTAAGTCCCGCTCCCAGCACGACGCCCAACCCAGCCGTGACGCCTGGTGTTGACGACAGCGAATATTCGGACGCGGGAGATTTGGGAACAGTCGCGGTCGGATCGGACGCGGTCGGGGCAGGGGACGTTAAGTATGATTTCAATTCGGTCAATGTGTGGCATTTCAAGGTTCCGGCTGGCGGAGGGAACTATACAATTTCTGCCGATTGTTACGATGACGGAAACAACAAAAACCAGCTGGGCTTCGACCTGAACGTGGCCTCCTTGAACGGGTCCGTCACCCAGGTCAATTTCATGGAAGCCTCGCCCGATACTTCTTATCCCAACCAGATGGCGGATTGGCTGCCGGCGGGGGATTATTATGTGGCGGTTTATTCGAATGCCTGCGGCTCTGACGGCAGCTACCACCTGGTGGTGCAGGGGACCCAAGCGACGCCTTCCAATCCGCCGCAGGACATCACGAGTTATATCGACAGCGGCACGGGTGTGTTGGGTGATACGGGCCAAATGGCCGATAAGTTTTCCCAGAACAGCTTCTACGGAAGCACTTATGGAGCCGGCTCGGGAGACGTGGTTTATCAATTTACCTTGACCCAGCCCCAGCGCCTGAACTTCATCCTGACACAACCTGGCCCGACGGATTATCAGAACAATTCGTTCGCCCTGTATTTAAGGACGAAGGCGAACGATCCATCCTCGACCTTGGCTTTCAACTTCGGCGCCATCCATAGTTATGGCGGGGTTTTCATGGGAGCGGGCCAGCTCAAGCCGGGAACCTATTACCTGATCGTGGACGGCGTCGGGCCAGAGGATTTTGGTCCCTTTAAATTGGCGGTCAATTCCTTCCCGGCCTATTGTGCCTATCCCGCTCCGGGCCCCCTGGTTCAGGAAAAAGAACCCAACAACGACGATACGACCTTCACCAACGCCAGTCCATTGGGTGATCTTTCTTCCGGAACCACCTTGTCCGGGGCCGGCAACATACCCTATTACTTGGATCCGACGGACGTTTGGAAGATCCATGTGTCCGAGGCTGGATATTATATGTTCACCTTGGACTGCCATGGCGGCAACGGAGGGCCTGGTGAAATTTACGGGGATGTCTATTATCCCAACGGCAGCTTGGCTTCAGTGGCCTTCTATAGCTACTCGGGCGGAAACTATCCCGCCTATCCCTACCTGGTTCCAGGCGACTATTTCGTGGATGTCCGAAATTACCTTGCGGATTCCAACGGTGATTATCATTTGATCATTGAGCCCAATACCCCCGGAACCTCGACGCCCTCCGCGACCCCGACCCAGTCGCCCTCCTTCACCGCTACCGCCACGATTAGCCAAACCGTCACCTCCACCCCGACTCCTACGCCTCCGGCTATCACCAATATCACGACGGACATCATCAACCACACCCTCGTCACGGGGTCCACAAATCCCGGATTAGGCCCGGTTACCTTCCAGGGCCAAACTTGGGGAAGCGGCTCGAACCAGGTCTATAAGTTCAACTTGTCTTCCGCCGTCTTTACCCAACCGACCAGGTTGTTCTTCAGCCTTTGCGGCGGCATCACGAATTTCGACACGGTCCTGTACCTTTGCACGGACATCAACAATCCCTCCGGGACCTTGGTGGACCTGGCGGATGACTCGCCCTATTGCGGAACCGGAAGCTCCCAAACGAGCCTGGCCACGGGAGTCCTCCAAACGGATACCGACTATTACCTGGTCGTGGACGGATTTGGACCGGCCGATTCCGGCAGCTTTACCTTGGACGCTTCCGTCTATAATCCCTTCTTTCCCGTTTTCCCCCCCGGCGTTCTTGGCGGCACGACGGCGGAGTCCGAACCCAACAACGATGACTCGGCTTTCACGAACGCGACCAGCTTGGGCAATGTCAATCCCGGTTCCTACTCCGTTGGGACAGGTAACGTGAAATATTACCAGGACCCGGTGGATACCTGGAGTTTCAACGTTCCGGTGGACAATATCGTCTATATCCTCTCGCTGGATGGATTCGATGAGGCGGCTGGAACCGGCAAAAACCGGCTGGCCTTTGACTTGTACGACTCCGCCAACAACTTGATCGCCGTCTCCAACGGAAGCTCGCCCTCGGATCAATTATCCATCGTCTTATCGTCGGGCAATTACCATGTGGCGGTTTATTCCATTACCGACGGGTCGGACAGCGATTACCGGCTGGTGGTGGACGCTGGCGACATCCCCACGATGACGCCAACCCTGACCATCACTCCGACCGAGACGATGACCCCGACCCCGGATGCTTCTTTTGACTGCGCCGCCAGCGCCATACCCATCACCATTGGAGTTCCGGCGAACGGCGACACGACCGGCAAGCCGGATCATTACCAGATCAACGACGAGGGGATCGGCTCGGGGGATGACGTCTATCAATTCTCCGTGACCCAAACCCAAACCCTGCATTTCCAGGTTTGCACTACTCCCGGTGGGGACAGCACCCTTTCCCTGCTTTCGGCCTGTGACCCGGCGAGCGCAGGCTCCAACCTCCTGGCCTTTAACGATGACACCAACGCGACGGTACCTCCCTGCGGCCCGAGCAATGGGTATAACTCAGACTTCGACTATACCGTGGGACCGGGAACCTATTATGTGGTGGTGGACGGGTACGACGGTTCCGAAGAATGGCCTTACACCCTCAGCATTACCGCCCCGACGGTTCAGGGAACCCAGGACATCACCGGTTCCATCGACAACGGCCCCGTGACAGGGGACACTACGGGTCAGCCCGATAACTTCAGCGAGTCGGTGACCTATGGCTCCGGAAGTGTCAATAACTTTGGCTTGGGCGCCCCGGATCAGCTCTATACCTTCACGCTCACCCAGCCCAAACAGATTGAGATCGACTTCCAACCAGCCAATGGATTGAGTATTGGTAACCATGTCCAGGGCGGGTTCCGGAATTGGACGCCCGCGGTTTATGTCCGAACGAAACCGGACGATCCCGCCACGACCTTGGCCCTGACGGATTTCACCGGTGGTTTCGGCGGGGACTCCCTTTCCCATACCCAGAGTGGCTTTTCTACGGGTCAGGCCCTGATCACCGAGAGATTGAAGCCGGGGACCTATTACCTGGTGATGGATGGATCGACCAGCACCGATTACGGCCCATTCCAAATGACCCTCATGACCTACAGTCCTTCCTGCAAATATCCCGGCATCTCCCTCCCGGTTACCGAGGTGGAGCCGAACAACGACGACAGCGGATTTTCCAACGCGACGGACCTGGGATCGGTCGGGGACAACTACGACGTCGTGGGCACCGGCTCTGTGAAATATTACCTGGACACGACCGACGTTTGGAAATTCCACGCCTCCACCGATGGTTCGCTTTATACCTTCTCAACCGATTGCTATGACGACGGTTTCAACAAGGAGAGTGTCGCTTATGATATCTACGACTCCAGTTTTAATTTCATTGATTCCAGCAGCGATCAAAACTATCCCAATGTCCTGCAGGACGTTTTGGCCCAAGGTGATTATTACGTGGCGGTTTATTCCAACCAGGCAGGTTCGGACGGGAATTACCGCCTGATTATCCAAAGCCACGGGCAGCCCACCCCCACCTTAACGCCCACCGTCACCCCCACCCCGGCCTATATCATTTCCGCCCAATGGTCGACCTTCAACGGCGGGGACACCTTTAACCATCCCGACGGCGTCGCCGTGGATAACCCCGGAAACGGCAGTGTTTCCGTTTACGTGTCGGATGAATACAACCAAAGGGTCGTCAAACTGGACGAGGCCGGCAATTACGTGACCCAATTTATCCACGGTTCCAACCCCTTCCCGAAGGGCATCGCCGTCAACGCTGCCGGGACCACCCTCTACACCGCGGACCAGATCGGAAATGGATCCTTCTCGGCTTATACCGCCACCGACGGAAACGGAACCTCCTACAGCTACAGCTGGTCGATTTATCCCCCGGGAGAACCCCAGGCCTTGGCGGTGGATGGATCCGATAAGGTTTACGCGACGGATGGACAGCTCTATAACAGCAGTTTCAATTACAACAACATCCTTAAATACTCTTATGCGGGCGGTCCGGCCATCTCGACCTTCGCCGGCTGTTGCAACGGGCCGGGATATTTCGGGAGAACACCGGCCGGAATCGCGGCCAATTCGGACGGAACGACGGTAGTCGCGGTGGATTACGGGGGTGAGGCCAATATTTATACCTCGACGGATCACATTAACTACACTTTCCTGAAATTCTTCGGCTTTGGCGGGGACGGGGCGGACGGCTTGGCCATGGACGGCGCTGGAAACATCTTCATCTGCGAAACATACGGCGGCAGGGTCTTCAAGTTTGACTCGGTGGGCAATTACATCGGCCAATTTGCCGGGGGGCCGGACGGCATCGGCAACGCGGGCGGGGTGGCGGTGGATTACCAAGGCTATGTTTACCTGGTCGATCAAAGCGGCAATCGGATTTTGAAATACGCGCCCCTGCCCTAAGCGGCAGGCCCAAGGAAACCGTTCGGAAAAACCGTTAACAGGGTGAACTCAAAAGGGGTTGGGTTCGGACAAGGAAACCGCTGGATCGGGAGTTAAAGATTTTAAGTTGAAATGGTTTCGTGGTTGAGTGTAGTTTTCCTGCCTCCCAAATTAAAGAGGATGGTGTTGATTATGAGATTGATTTACCAACTGCTGTTCATTCTGGCCTTGGCCGGCTCCCAAGCCTTGGCGGCCGGAACCCAAAAGACGGCGAGCGACGGGGTCTTTACCTCGGTTTCGGGGAAGGTCCAGGTCAAGAAAAAAGGAAAAAAGTTCCAGACCGTCAAGAGCGGCACCACCGTCAAGGCCGGTGAAAAGATTTCCACCGGCAATAATTCCAACGCGGTCCTCCGCTTCTTCGATGGATCGGAACTGAAAGTCAGCCCCAAGACCCAATTCACCATCGCCAAGCTTGAGAAAAACGGGCTCCAGGACAAAGCGCTGAAATTCAAGCTGGCGGTCGGCGATTTGTGGGCCAGCGTCAAGAAATTAACCTCCTCCAAATCCTCCTTTGAGATCGAGTCGGGCGGCGTGGTTTGCGGCGTCCGGGGAACCCAATTCAGCTATCACTATGACCAGGACAGGAACATCGTCACGGTCCATGTGGACGAAGGAACGGTGTACCTCAACTCCGACGGCCATACTTACCTCTTCACCGCGGGGCAAACTGGTAATTTCTATAACGGCAATCCCGGCAAATCCAATCCCGGCCAATCGAACGGGAATCTGGGCGGAAATAACGGGAACGGCGGGAATGGAAACGGAAATAACGAGGGAAATAGCTGCCTGGCGGACCTCAACCAGCAGTTTGGGAACAGCCTGGCGGTGAATGGGGATAACACTTTTACTGATCCCCAGGTGGAAGGCTCGGGGAAAGTCAACGTGAGCGCCCAACTGGCGGCGGGGGAGACGGTGCCATGAGGAACCTCAAAAAATCCCTTCTCGGCTCGGCTCTGTTGTGGATTTTGGGAACCGGCGCCTTCGGCGGTCAATTGAGTTTAGGCGGGCAGTTCAATGCTTGGAATGCCACTAATACGGTAAATTTGGACGGTAGTCCTGCTCCAAATAATTTTGAGGGTTGGGAAATTTGGGCTCCCCTTTCCCTTTCTTTCAATGTCGACGGGGGTTTGGGGTTTTATGGTCAAACCGAGTATGGCAATGGCTATTACAAGGACACACCTTCGGGGAGTACTTCCGACATACAATACATGAACAACTTTTCCGATACAGTGGTAGGAGCCGATCTTAACTTTAAGAGTTTCAATGTTCCTTCGATTTTGAATGTGGGGTTCAATATTCCCACGGGCGACCCTAGTTGGGAACAAAGGCAGATCGCTTCCAGCGTGCCCACCGAGTTTCTCGCAAGCCGTTACCGGGGGCGGGGGTTCGGGATCAGCGCCATGTACGCCTTGGCCTTCCCAGCGGGAAGCGCCCAAATTGGGGCCTCGGCCGGCTATCTCTATTCGGGCAATTATAATCCGAACTTTGGAACGGGTTCGCCCGTCGCCGACTTAAAGCTTGGTGACTCCGTATTTGTTTCCTTTAACCATATCCAACCCTTTTCCGACAACCAAAGCCAGATCATTCGTTTATCCGGTCTCTACTCCCTCACGACCAGCATTGATAAGCAAAGCGTTTTCCAGATGGGACCCAATATCAACGCCTCCTACAGCTGGAATAACCCGAAAGCTTTTTCCTTTGACTTGGGCGTCCAATACTTCCTGCCGGGGCAAAGGCAACAAATCGGAGGGGCCTTTGTGACCGAGCCCCAAATATCCTATGGAGCCCGTTTTTACCTAGCGCCCTCCTATGTCATGGGGGATTTTACCCTTGCTGCCCAAGCCAAATACATCCTTCCCAACGGCTACCCCCAATCGGACACGGTCCTGTATAACGGGGGCGGTTACCTCCTGGGTGTAAATCCTTCCTACCGCCTTAAACTCGACGATTCGTCCGCGCTCAAATTTTCCGCCGGTTACGATTTTATCAACGCCCAAAACTTAGGTAATGCCTTGGGCGGAGGGCGGGCGGACATCTATTACAATAACTGGACCTTCGGTACTTCCTACGAGGTAAAGCTGTGAGGTTGTCCGGCCCGAGTTGAGGGGTTGAAGAATAATCCGGGGTTTACCGTTAACTATGTCGAGAATCCGGCAGTAAAAAAATCAAAAATTTCGTCAACTTTCTGTTCCGACGCCGGCATTTTGATATACAATGCGTCGGTCTTGGTGGCGCGGCTTAGCTTTTTAAAATTTTAGGTACGGGGTTCACATGAAACAATTTTTTCTCCTAGTGTCGGTACTTTTCCTCGCTGGAGCTTCCATGGGTTGGGCGGCGGGAAACAGCAAAACTTCCTTGGAAGCCACCTTTACCTCGCTCAACGGCAAGGTGACCATTAAAAACCGGTCCGGCAAGTCCCGGACCGCCCTGATGACCTCGACGGTTCCTGAGGGCTCCACGGTCACGACCGAAGCTGATGGGAAAGCCACCTTGAAAATGTTCGACGGCTCGACGCTGGAGCTCAAGCCCAATACCAGCATCGTGGCTTCCTCCCTCCGGCAGCCCTCCCTGGGCGAGAAGATCCTCAAGTTCAGGTTGAAGTTCGGTGAGATTATGGCCGCCGTCAAGAAATTGGCCTCCGCCAAGTCTTCCTTTGAAACGGATGGCGGCGGGGTGGTTTGCGGCGTGAGGGGCACCCGGTATTTAATGCGCTACAATCCCCAGACGGGGAAAGTCGACGTGGTGGTCTTTGACGGGACCGTTTGGGCCACCGGCGACGGGAAAACTTT
>CAZUXW010000026.1:0-36935 GCA_964624625.1 uncultured bacterium | reverse complement strand
GGGTCCCCACCGTGGACAATAATTTCACCCGATTTTACCCCTTTTGAAACACACATGGGTGGCGTTCTTGTCCGTGACGAAAGTAATTTTTAAGCGAATGGAAAATTTGAAATGGAAGATCTTCGAATTATGTCGGCGTGGGGGTGACGGTGTAGGTCTTGGTAGAGGTGGGGCTGGGAGTGGAAGTCAACCAGGTTCCCGTGGGAGTGTTGGTCGGGGTAGGAGTATAGGTGTTGGTGGGGGTAGGGGTCGGGGTAGGAAAGGGACAGCCGTTCGCGTAAATATTGAAGAACCATCCATCAGAAGGAGGATAGAAAACACCTCCAGAAAAGCTAGTTGGCGGATTGTTGGAAGTCACCCCAAGCTGAAGGGCGTTAGGATAGCCGTTTGGCAAATACCCTGTAGCCTGCACCGTTCCGGAATCAAGGACGACGCCAAGCCAATAGGAGGTCCCGGCGGAAACCGGCACCGATGGAAAGACCGCTTTGGTGACCCATCCTGGCGCGTAAATGGTTTGGGGTCCGGATTGGGCCAACAGGACGGTAGGGGCGGTCACCGACGCGTTGTCAGCGTAAATCACCAGGTTATAGACCGCGCTGTAACTATTGATGTTAGCCGTCAAATTAACCACCGTGGTGTTGATGGCTGGCGAATCCCGGAACAAAAGCAACTCGTTGGGACCCAGGATGTTAGTTCCGGGCACGGTTCCTCCATATCCCATTACGGGGCCTCCCACACAAGCTGTCGCTGTGGCGTTGGGAGTAGGGCTGTTGGTCGGGGTGTAAGTAATAGTGGGCGTGTAGGTAATAGTCAGGGTCGGGGTATACCAGGTTCCGGTAGGAGTGGAAGTGGAAGTATAGGTGTAGGTCATCGTCATCGTAAAAGTTCTGGAAGGGAGGGCTGTCGCGGTGGGGGCGGGGGTATTGGTGTTAGCAGGCGTGGGTGTTCGGATGGGGGTATTTGTCCAAATGGGAGTGAAAGGTGTTGGGCTATTGGTGGGTGAATTCGTTGGGGTGTTAGTAGGGGTCTGTGTCGTCGTATTGGTGTTCGTCAAATTTGGGGATGGACTGATGGTAAAGGTCTGATTCTGCGTGGGTGATCCAGTAATGATGGGCGTGGATGTAGGTGAACCCGGGGCCAAAGCGGGAGTTGAAGTGACAGTCAAGGTGTCGGTGGGAACAATCCCAGGGGCGGTTGGCGTTACGGTAAAGGACTTGGAACAGCCGGTTATTGTCCCGTTGAGGGCCAGGATAAAAAGAAAAATAATCCGTATGTGAAATTTTATATCCATGCCCGTCTATTCTCCGGCCAGGAAGACTGAGGCTTTATGATCTACCTTCTAGACGGGTTCAGGCCCTTTTAATCCCAAAAATCTTTAACTGGGGCAGTTTCAATAGCCCAAATTGAGGTATTTGGTTGTCCACGGCGGGTCCCCACCGTGGACAAGCCGTTCAATTTTAACATCAATCTATCCAAGGGAAACGCCCACAATTCGGCCGATAACGGCGGTTACGGTCATCGCAAGGGCGCCTCCTAGGGTAACCCGTAATGAAGCGCGCCCGATCGCCGCTCCGCCAAGACGGCCTCCAAGTGCTCCGAGAGCCGCGAGACTCGCTAGCGAGAGCGCTGCGATCATTGGGATTTCCAGGACGGCGGGTGAGACCAGGAGTGCGAGGATAGGAATCATTGCGAAAGTCGCAAAGCTTACGGCGGATACCCACGCCGCTTGGATCGGGCGGGCGATGGATGTTTTTTTAATGCCAAGCTCATCAAGCATGTGCGCGCCGAGCCGGTCATGCGCGCTAAGTTGTTTCGCAACTTTCATCGCCAGGTCCTTTTGGATTCCGCGTTTTATATAGATCATCGCGAGCTCCCTCAGCTCCGATTCCGGCTGGCTCCTAAGCTCTTTTTTTTCAAGTTGAATGTCCGCCCGCTCGGCGTCGCGTTGGGAGCTGACCGAAACATATTCCCCGACAGCCATCGACATCGCGCCAGCGACAAGTCCGGCCACGCCGGCGACAAGGATGGCCTCTTTTGGGGCTGCGGATGCAGCGACACCGATCATCAAACTTGCCGTCGATACAATCGCGTCATCGGACCCCAGAACCGCAGCGCGCAGCCATCCGACACGCCCGCTTCGGTGTGTTTCCATTTGGCTCGTTCGGGTAATTTGTTTATTCTTCATCCGAGTCTATTCCCCTTGTTCACGACGGGTCCCCCTCGTGGACGATCAAATCTATTCAAATTCAACGATTCATCCTTTAATTAGGATTTTGCCTTAACCCTGAAGGCGGGGTTGTCCAAACGGCCAGAGCATCACCTTTAAAGACTTTTCCTTTTTCCTCACCGGATTCATTGATGGGGCCCGGGGTGACTACGGTTATTCCCGAATTGAAGGGTGCCTGGTGATATCCAAAATCATTGTCCGGTTGCAATCCCGTCAAAATTTTCGTTTTCCCACTTCCCTCAGGGATTATGTCTAAAACAATGACGGCGTTTGCTCCCAGTTCACCGGCCTTTTTTTTAAATTCGTCGATCAGGATCTCTTTTGGTAACCAATCGGAATTCCAGCTTGATTTCAACCGGGCCAAAGGAACGTAATGTTTTGGGGCATATTTTTCTGAAACATAGACGATAATTTGATCCACGGGAACCGCCTTATAAGTCCTTGAGGCGGTATTTAGGTTCTCAACTTCCACTTCGGGGATCAAACCTTTTCTCCAATATTGGCTGCATCCCCAACTCAAAAGGAAAAAACTTGCCAAGAGGGTCAAAAGGAGGGACGCCCTTCCCCCTAAGGCCAAAGTCTTTGAAATAAGGTGTCTTAGCTTGAACATTTTTTCAATTAAATCCCAATTCCTGAATCCTCATTTTTCATGATATTTTGTTTCTTTTTATCCGAAGATCTATCCCCCTCCAAGGACTTTCGAATCGCGGCTAAGTGTTCCTCGATTTTGTCCAGTTTCCAATACCAAAGCAGGAGGCTCCGGCAAATAAAGAAGATCAAAACCATTACCCCGAGGGCTATCAACATTCCCGCCAATCCACCAAAAGGTTCCATAACTACTCCTTACTTTTATCTTTTTTCACTCTTCCAAAGGTTTACTTGAATCCCCTTATTATAGCTTCCGATCTTATGATTGCCCTCAAGGTTTGAATACCGAATGAAATTTTGGAGTCTTGAACATAGGACTTCGGGTTATCCGTGGCAAAATGGTCGTAGTCCTCCAAAGCATTTACAAGGTTTTAAAGTCTCCGGGTTTTTCCATAAATCCCTGTAGTTCTATGGTTAATGAGCGAAAACTTTTTTCTTTTTATATTGTCCGAACCTGATCCCTATTGTCGACAATCAGAAATATCATTTTGCCCCAAAACCCAAGCACCCCCTCTCCCGCGGGAATGCCAAAGGAATCCTAGATGGCCGCCCATCTTTCGTACTAAAACGTCCAACTCCCTCGATGTTACGGTTTATGGCTCCGGGACCCCGCCGATTAAAATTGATTTCTGCACAATACTTGGCATTACTTAATTTTTAAAAAAGGCCCAACCAAAAACGATACAACCCGCCGGGATCTCCAACAACAGAAGAGGATGATGAATCCTCACTTTTTCGTTGAAAGCCCCGGTCCCTCGTTATAACTTCTCCTCATGTTCAACCAAAGGGGAAGGAAATTAAGCTCAAAAGGACAGGCCTCCGCCGAATATCTTTTGACCTTGGCGGCCGTCTTCATCGCTTTTGCCGGCGTTCCCTTCCTCTTCACAAACCAGGTCAACCGCTACCTTTCGTTTCTATTCGACTTGATCACTCTTCCGTTTTGACCGGAAAATAAAAAAAAGGAGACATGAAATGCGAAAACTAAATCAAAAGGGACAAGGCATGACCGAATATATCCTCATCGTCGCCTTGATCGCCATCGCGGTCATCGGAGCGGTGAAGTATTTCGGACACTCCACCAGGGACAGCTTCACCTCAGCGGCCGACGCCGTGAGCGGTGCCGTCAAGAGCGGCATCTCGGACAGCAAAAAATAACCTTTGACATGGGAAAAAGAATAACCGCGAAAGGGCAAGCGGCGGTCGAGTTTTCGCTGTCGGCCCCCATTCTTCTCTTGTTCTTCTTTTGCCTCATTCAGGCGGCTTATACGGCCTATGTTTCGTTAGCGGTTCAGCGGGCCGCTTTGGCCGTCGCCCGCAAATCGGCGCTAAGCCCCCTCGAAAGTTCAACCGCCTTCAAAACCCAATTGGCCTTGTCGCTATTACCCATCGTCCGATTAAATCCCCAAACGCTTCCCTCCATCCTTCAAGCCGAATACCATTCCTCACTTTCAAGCGATCAAAAAAAAATAACCGCGACCATCCGCTACCCGATGCCGATTTGGATTCCTGTCGTTCGGGAAATATTCGGGGAACCCCTTTCCACAGCCCCCCCGGAATCCCAATCCCCCGAATCCCATATTTTAAAAAACATAATTTCCCTATTGAATTGGCCGGAATTGAACAAACCTCTCCAAAGCGCGAGCTTTCCGGTTCGGTGGGTCGTTTTCGAGGAAACCACTTTCAATGAATCCTACCGGGCAGGTCCATGAAAAATATCCCCAGTCTCATCCGAAAACCAGCTGGTCAGGTTTTATTGGCAACCTTGTTTTTTTGCTTCATTTTTGTGGTTCTATTCGTCGGACTGTATAAGGCTGGAACGGCCTATATCCTCAAGGAACGCTCCCGCAGAGCCGTCGATCTTACCGCCCTTTCCGCCGGCGCGGTCTACGCTAACGGCCTTCAGTTGGTCCGCGAGTCGAATGTTTTGCTGATGGCCGCCGCTTCTTTTGACGCATGGACGATTGGCAGCGCCATCAGCGCCGCGGCCCTCGCTCCCCCACCCTTGGATATCGCCGGAATCATCGCGGCAGCCAAAACCGCCGATCCCCACTCTCGGGACGGCATCCAGAAGGCCCAATCTCTTTTTTTCGGGATCGACCTTCCAAGCGGGCCCTACCCGGCCCTCCTTTACGCGCAAACGGCCTCGACGGCGGGGGAAAACAGCCTAAGCCTGCCGCCCCTGCTCGCCTACAACCACGAAACAGCGACCGCTGAAAACGTGATGATTCCGAATATGGCCCTGCGATTTCGGTACGCCTCCGAACTCCTTCCCGACTCCCCCACCGCCTCCTACTCCCTGACCCATGATGGTGTTACGAGTTATTTCACGTCTGACGAAGTGGAACCAGCGGACAATCCCAGGAACAAATCCCAAATGAGGGTCCGCAGGGATTCCCCTTCGCCTTATTCGGGTTGGTGGGTGCGCAGGGAAAAAATCGGCGCGAACGGCGAGGGACAGAACTTTTTGTCCCATATCGCGCCTCTCTCGGTCCTCAAGATGTTAAGGGGTTATCTGTCGAAATTTAAATTGGATGTGACAGACCGAGACGATCCGCCTTGCCATACCGTGGCCCTATTGGGCTCCCTTCCAGGAAAATTAAACGGCCAGTACAAGCTTTTTTACCAACTCGGGGAGTCCCGGGTGGACGCGGACGGCCTGGCGGCATGGGACCTGACACACCCCATCTCCGCGCACTTAGAGGCGGTGGATCTTGGGGATTTTCCAATCCTGAAAACAGCCCTTCGGCGGTTTAATGATCTACCCGGGCTGGATCAAATATTAAAATCTTCGGAAATACTGAAGGGCTTATGAAACCCTTGGCAAAAACCATCAACGCGAAGGGTCAAGCCGTGGCGGAATTGGCCCTCTGCATTCCCCTGTTATTTTTTTTCGCCGCGGGCCTCATCCAATTTACGATTATTTTTTTATCTTACGTTCAATTTGAACACGCCTGCGGCGAGGCCGCCCGCCAATACGCCGCTGGCATCGTCGAGAAAAACGCGATCGAACCCTGCCTTTTGGACAATTTGGGTTATTTCCGGCGTTTTTTTGACCCATCTTCCCTGAAAGCCCAACTCCAGAAGCCCCTTTCACCTGCCGCGAATGTCCTGGAAAACACCAAGCGGTTTATCGGCGCGATTCCACTCACCCTTAATTACGACGGGGCGGAATGGAAGGTGGTCATTCGGTGTACTCCTCCGTTTTTCTTCGGTCCACTATTTCCAAAAGGAATCCCTTTTGAAACCACTTTTCAGGTTTATCGGTACCCCCCATGAACCACTTCCTTCGATTTAAATGGTTTTACCTTACACTAGGATTCTGGTGTCTTCTTTCGACCTTCAGCGGATGGGCCTTGATCTATTCGCCGTTTCATTTGAACCCAAAGCCCCTTTCAGAATTTGCGGTCCAGGTAAACGGAATGACGGCCCGAAATCGCCTGCGGTTCCTTTCCGGTTCCGTCAGGGACTCCTTGGATAGCATTACGGACGATTGGAAGAATGAAGGTTGGGTTTGCTCAACCGGCAGCCTCAACTTGGCGCCCATCCTCCTGAATGCCCCGGCCGATTTTACCGACTCGCTTTCATCTCTCGCCCAATTGAGGATTTTCAAACGAAAAGGTGAGCTGCGGTTATTAGGTCTATTAGCCGTTCCGGCCGAGGGAAAAACGTTCCTCTGGACAGTCGAAATAAACCAAGCTACCGCCCTTTCCTTCAAACCAACAGAAATCGTTTTTCCATTGGTGCCTCCAACAGAGGCTGTAAACGTTTTTTGGGTGAAGTCCGCGCGCGCAGAATTCCTAAGCTGGTCAATGCCGGGGAGAAAAGCTTCCACCAAATATTTCGAAAACCATTGCGCTTCCCAAGGTTTTATCGAAAGGCTCCTTTCCCATCAAACCGGCGAGGATTTATTCCTCATTCAAAAGGGTTCCACAAAGTTAACCGCCATCGCCCAAAACGATAAGAATAATTATGCAGTATTTTTGACTCATTAACTTTTAACATTGCCCATTTTTTAAGACTTAATTAAAATGCGCCGATTTCCAAAAACCGAAAAGTTCCCGGCAGTCCGATCAAGGTTCGTCGAGAAGAAACCATGAAAAACAAAAATTCGATCATCGCCTTAGTGGCAGGCTTATTATCAGGAGGGCTGGCCTTTTTCCTGCTCTACCAAAAGGCCGCCGAAATCGAGAATAAAACTACCCCCGTTAAGGTTCTTATCGCCACGCGTTACATTCCTCCGGGAAATTTTCTGCAACCCGGCATGGCCGAGCAAAAAACGGTCCCGGAAGCCTTTGTCAGTCCCAGCGCGATCCATGACACCCGCGAAGTCGAGGGCCTGTTAAACCAGGTGCCGATTTCCGCCGGGGAACAAATCTTGTCCAATAAATTCACTCCCGGCGACAATTCCCTATCCCAAACCCTTTCCCCCGGTTATCGGGCCTATACCATTGAAGTAAGCGAGTCCAGCGGCGTCGGAAACCTTTTGCGCCCAGGGAACCGGGTCGACCTTTTGATAAGAACCGAATCCAACCGAAAAGAAACAACGGCATTCGCCTTCCAGGACCTTCAAGTGCTGGCGGTGGGACAAAAAACCGAATGGAAGAAACAATCCAAAACAAATCCAACAAGTGCCGCCTCTGACGAAAGTGAAAACGTCCCGGGTTATGGCACGGTGACCTTAGCCTTAACCCCGGAACAAGCGGAAGAACTTATGTTCCTGGACGGCAAACCCCTGCGGTTGGTGTTGAGGGCCCCGAACGATCACGAATTGGTTTCCATCGCTCCCCAAAGCGAAGGCGAGG
The DNA here is from genome assembly GCA_964624625.1 of uncultured bacterium. Taxonomy (GTDB): domain Bacteria; phylum Oederibacteriota; class Muellerivitia; order Muellerivitales; family Muellerivitaceae; genus PALSA-1180. Next base: position 29,258 of record CAZUXW010000026.1, on the reverse strand, counting down.
TTCTCGCCAAACTTGGCCGATTCACCATGCCAAAATCCATGAAAAACATCGAAATAATCCGTGGAAACCCCAACGAAGGAGGAAGGTAAATGAAATACTTTGCGTTAATAGCTTGTTTTGCCTGGGGTGCGCCGAATCTGGGGGCCGCGGCCAGTCCCATAAGGCTGACGATCGGCGATTCAAGATTAGTGCACGTGGAGTCGGCGAAAAAAGTCGCCGTGGGGAACGCCTCCATCGCCGACGTAACCCCGGTTAGCGATCAGGAAATCCTTATCTCCGCCAAGGCCTCCGGCAGCACCAATTTAATCTTCATTTCACCAGCCGGTGACAAGGAAACCCGAACGATCGTTGTCTCCAGCCATAACTTGAAAAAATCCATGGTGGAAGTGGGGGTGGAAATTATGGAAATCGAATCTCAAAGCGCCCTGAAGGCCGGATTAAGCTGGGGTTCTATCTCCACCGCCAGCTCCACGGGAACCTCCTCCCTTACGCCCAATAACATTTCAGTTAACGAGGATTCTCCCCCGCCCCTTTTAACGCTCGGTTCCGTTTCCCGGGAGGCGCTTTCTGCCAGCGTCCAACTGCTGATGGAGCGGGGCAAGGCGAAAATATTGGCAAAACCAAAACTCTTAGCGGTGAGCGGCGAGGAAGCGAGTTTCCTGGCGGGAGGGGAGGTGCCCTATGTCACCGAAAACAAGCTTGGGTCGACCAACATCCAATGGAAACCCTATGGCGTTAAATTAAAAATCAAGCCGACCATTGACGGTGACGGCAATATCGCCGCGAATTTCCGCGCCGAGGTAAGCGGTTTGGATGTCCAAAACGGGACTGCCCTGGGTAACGGCATCGTCGTGCCGGCGTTAAAAACTCGCTGGGCCGAAACAAGTGTTTATATGAAGAGCGGCAGCACCTTGGTCATCGCCGGGCTTATCTCCGAAGAAAACCAAAAATTAACCTCCGGAATTCCCGTCATCAGCGACATCCCGGTTGTCGGCGAGTTGTTCCGGTTCACCGACAACCGCGAACAACAAACCGAATTGGTTATATTCGTAACACCCTCCTTGGTGGGCCAATCGGATGAGGAAAATTAATCATTCTATTGCGGAGGGGGCCTGGGTGACCCCCGTAATGGGGTCGCCGGGTTTCAAGCCGTTCTTCGTGAACCAACCGGCGTTCATCTCCAACGCGTACTTGGCCTTGCCGGCAGAAAAATGGGTGTTCTCGGTCTGGGGGGACATTTCGAGAATATTGAGGATGATTCCCTTTTCATCCATGAAAGCGATACTGAGGGGGATCAGGGTATTTTTCATCCAAAAGGCCCTTTGATCCGCGTCCGGAAAAACGAATAACATTCCGACGTCCTCGCCCATTTCCTTGCGGAACATCAATCCCGCGTCCCTGGTCGATATTTTATTGGCGACCTCGACCTGGATCTCCTTCCCCCCCAGCTTCAGGGGAACCACCGGCAGGTCCGACTTCAAACCTGCGTGGCAGGAAAAGCCGGCGAGAAAAACGGCCCCGCAAAGGAGGAGGATTTTCAATAGGGGTTGGCGGGCTTGGGCTAAGATCATGGGACTCTGTTTTATCCCCTTACCCGGGCCTAATTCAATTTTTAAATGTGGCGCAAATCATTATTTTTGTTGGGTTTTTCGAGGAAAATGAATTGACGATTTTAAAGAAATTGCCTTAAGATATGGCCTATGAAAAAACTCTTGGCGGCTTTTTTCTTCCTTTTATCACTCACTTTATTCCCCTTCTCCATCACCTCAGCGGATCAAACGACGGAAGTCGCTCCCCCTCCGCCTCCGGATTTGGATACCTCGATTCCTCCGCCCCTGGCCCTAACGCCTGATAAAACAGCCGAGGTGGCGGCTCCCCCGCCCCCCGCCATACCCACCACCGCCCCTACCTCCCAAGACCAAAGCAATGGCAAAGCGGACGATATGGCCATTCCCGCACCTCCCGACGATGGCACCGCACCCTCGAAAGCCGAAGCCGTTGTGAAGCCGGTCGAAAAATCTCCCGCTCCCTCCCTGTCCGGCGCCGACAACGATAAATCAAAAAATCCAACCGATGAGAAAAAAGCGGATAGTTCCCCCGTTCCCACCGTCCAAACCAAAGCGGAAGAAACTACCCCTGCCACGGCCAAAAAATCCCCGAAAAAATCAAAAAAATCCGCCGTCACCAAAGCTAAGGAAGAAAGCAAAAAAACAGCCGAAGCCGCCATTCCCCAACCCACCGAACCACCCCAACCCTCCCCAACCGTAGTCGCCGCGGCCCCCCCGGGGCCAAGCATGACACAGCTGGTCACGGCTTACAAATACGCCTATGAACTTTACGCCGCCCAACAGTTTGAAAAAGCCAGGGACCTCTTCAAGAAAATCGCCATGGTGACCGACGAGCCCACGCTCAAGGCCAATTCCCTCTACTATTACTCCCAATGCGCCTTCCGCACCGAGGATTATATCGGCTGCGTCAAAGGGCTCCGGGTCTTGGTCAAAAAAGAACCAGATTGTTCCGCCATTAAAAAGGGATATGTGACCCGCTTTTGCGTATTTCTCATCGACCAGGCTTCCAATCTTCAAACCAATTGGGATTATTTCCGCTATCAAGTCCGGGATGACGAGAACGGCAATCCCGTATGGAAAGAAAGCATTCCACCGGGACCGAAAATCAAGCGCATCAACTTCCGCCTGGGCTTCGGGCTCTACAACGTGCTTCACGCGATTCAACCAGACTCCCCCGAGGATGTGGCGGCCAAGCAAAAATTGCAAAAAATGCTGGACGCGCCCATTACCGTGCTTTGGGTGGATGAAAAAGCCGCCAAAACCAAATATGGGCATCCCGCCGATTTCCTCTCCCTCTTTTCCACCAATGAGAAAAAGGACTTCTCCAAGGTTATCTGCCAAAGAATGTTCTTTAATTTCGAGACGGAATACTTTTACAAGTTCCTGGATATGCATGACGACGTCAGGAATTTAAAACCCCGTTTTGTGGCGGTTAACAAGGTGGTCAAGGAAACGGCCAATCTCCAGGCCCTCCCCACCCCCAATGAGGCGAGCGGCGCCATTACCACCGCCATTTCAACCGAAGAGGACCCCAACAAAATCCTCACCCTCTACAACCTGCTTCACGTTGCCGGCTACTATCCTTGGCTCGATAGTTACTCCAATACGATTGAAGCCGCTCCGACCGACTTGAATCTATAGCCCCTCATGAATTACCACCGTTCCGGAAAACTGCTCTTGTTGGTGTTTTTCCTTTTCGGCCCCCTATTCGCCGCCCCGGATAAATCCCCAACAAGCGACCAGGATTCCAGCGCGGACGCCTCGTCCCCGGGAATCTCCCCGACCCCGACCGTCCGCCCCAACAATCCCCTCAAAAACCAGCAGCCCGGCAAGATATTGTTCATCCATAAACCAATGCCGAACCCGGCTTGGGGAAAAGTGATCCAATACCATCGGGATCAAATATTGGCCCTTTCGGAGAAAAACAGGGAAACCATCCACGAGTTCCTTTTCCAGGACGACGCGGGAATCATCCGGACCGCGGCTTATCACGAGAACTCTTCCGGCGATGGCTATTGGGAAGTTTGGATATGGGACCAGCCTTAATTCACAAAAAAATAATGCCGTTTTTGGGGGTCAAGGGGGGCGTTGGATGCTCCATCCTCGTCTCGCTTTTGGGGCGGGTCTTATCCAAGGAGCATCATTTAAAAATCGGGATCATTGACCCCATCCCCTATCTTTACTCCCCGCATCCTGCTTACTTGTCCATCAAGACACCGAAACACTCCTTGTCCCAATTGTTGCCTTACCGTGACCATTTGAGCCCCCAAATGCTCGAGAATTATTTTTCCGCCTCGCCCGAGGGAGCCCTTTACATGCCCATCACCCAAAATGACGAGGCCGTGGTTCCCTTCGGCCAGCTCATCCCGTTATTCGAGCGCATAAGCCAATGGCACGACTTGTTGCTCGTTGATTTATCGGGGGTTTCCCTTGATCAACATTTAACTTTTATTGAAAAAGGACAAACGTTCTTTTTTATTTCATCGCTGGAGCCATCCTCCATCAAGGCCCTCCACCAGATGGAACAAAGGTTATTGTCCCATCACTTCCAGGTCCAAAACTTTAACCTCATATTGAACCAGCAAAATCCAGCCTATCCCTTCCCCCCGGCACCCCAAAAATGGGCGCAATACCTCAGGGGATTCGGAAATGTGCCATATTTTGGGGAAAACCTTTCCATGAAATTGTTCGAGGATGGCTTCCTGACCATAGATGTTGAAAAAAAACTCGGGCCGATCGCCCGGCAATTTGTGTTGCTTGCCGGGACAACCGGTGAAAACCCCGAACCCCACCCAGCTACCCCCCGCCAGGATCCGGCAATTCCCCCGTCCCAGCCATCCCTGGACGAAGAATCCTTGGGGCGAATCAACCAGCTCCACCAAAAACTCTTGGAGGAACTTGGCGGTACCAGTGGGCTGAAGGGAAAAAAATACGGCGATGGAAGCGTTCGGGATGAACTGGAACCGGCGGCCAAGGAAATATTGGCAAGGCTCATCCAGGAGATGGATATTCCCGACCGCGAAGCCCGTCAAAAACTAATGAGCGAAACATTAAACCTGTCCTTTGGCCTGGGACCGTTGGAGGCCTTATTGCGGGATGAAGCCGTCACTGAAATCATGGTGAACGGCCCAGGCCATGTCTATGTCGAGAAAAACGGTCTTCTTGAAAAATCCGGAATCCGTTTCCTGGATGACCAGCAATTGCGGACCGTGATCGAAAGGATTTTAGCCCCCATTGGCCGCCGCATTGACGAAAGTCAACCCTATGTGGACGGGAGGTTAAGCGACGGATCCAGAATCAACGCGGTTATCCCGCCCCTGAGCCTCGTCGGGCCGGTCCTGACCATCCGCAAATTCTCAAAACGGATGCTGAATGTGCCGGATCTGTTAAAACTCAATTCACTGACGCAGGAAGCGGCGGATTTCTTGGGGGCCTGCGTAAAAGCAAAAAAAAACATCGTCGTCTCCGGCGGAACGGGCTCCGGCAAAACAACTCTTTTAAACATACTCTCGAATTACATCCCCGCGGACGAACGAATCGTGACGATTGAGGACTCCGCCGAGCTTCAGCTCTCGCAGGAACACGTTATTCCCTTGGAATGCAGGCCCGCCAATTTGGAGGGAAAGGGCCTCGTGACCATCCGGGATTTAGTCATGAACGCGCTTCGAATGAGGCCGGACCGGATCGTGGTGGGTGAATGCCGTGGCGGCGAAACCCTGGACATGCTGCAAGCCATGAACACGGGCCACGATGGTTCTTTAACCACGGCCCACGCCAATTCCCCCAGGGACGCTCTTTCCCGCCTGGAGACGATGTCGCTATTCACCGGACTGGAACTTCCCTTAAAAGCCATTCGGGAACAAATAGCCAGAGCCATCCATATTATTGTCCAGCAGAGCCGCCTTCCCGGAGGCCGAAGGGCCATTACCCAGATAACCGAAATCCAGGGGATGGAGGGCGAGGTTATTGTTTCTCAGGATATTTTCAATTTCGACATGGAAAGGGGCCTGGTACGAAGATCCTTTGCCCCAACCTTTATCCAGGACCTAAACGGGGTCGGTTACGAATGGCCGGGCCATTCGGAAAAAACAAGAACCTAAATTTATTTTTTCCGTGAGGGCTTTTGGAGGGGTTCTTTTTCCAGGCTCGTCGGCGGCGCCGGCTGATAGGTGGAGTCCCCCACGGGGGTGATCTGGATGACTTGGGCCTTGTATTTCTCGTACTCTGCGGCGCGGGTTTGGCGGACATCGGCGTCTAGGGGGCCTTCCGGCGGGATCCAATCCCCTAAATAAGCGCGGCAGGTGAATTCCTTCTCCGCCGCCAGGTCCACCCAATGGGTATGGGGCAGGTAATAAAATTCCTGCACTTCCTGGTAATCCCACATCGCTTCCTTGTATTTCTTATCCTTGAAATGGTCCTCGCCCCGGATGTAGGCCGCGCGGGCCCGGCGGACCACCTCCAAATTGGCCATGCCGTAGGCGACCAGCAAGGTACCCACAATGATCGCGGCGGTTTTAAATCCGTTCCCTTTGGGGTTGGAAGGTTTCTCGTTTTCGTTTCCGGCCAAGGAAGCCTCCTCTTTAAAATTGCTTCAGAAACCTCAAGTCGTTTTGGTAAAAAAGGCGGATATCGTCAATATCATACTTAAACATGGCCACCCGTTCCACACCCATCCCAAAGGCGAATCCGGACCACTTCTCCGAATCAATCCCGCAATTCTTGAAAACCGCCGGATCGATCATCCCGCATCCCATCATTTCAACCCATCCGGACTGCTTGCAGATCCGGCAGCCCTTCCCATCGCAAAAAACACAGGAAATATCCATTTCCGCGCTGGGTTCGGTGAAGGGGAAAAAACTGGGCCTAAAACGGGTCTTGATGTGGCTCCCGAAGAATTTTTTAATGAAAGAATCCAGGATTCCCTTGAGATGGCCGAAATGAACCCCCTCATCAACTAAAAAACCCTCCACCTGGTGGAACAAATGATGGTGGGTGGCGTCGATGGCCTCGTGTCGGTAGACCCGGCCCGGGGCCACGAACTTGTGGGGGGGCTTTAATTTTTCCATGACGTGGATTTGGATCGGGGAGGTATGGGTCCTCATCAATATGTCTTTTTTGAGATAAAAAGTATCTTGGGCGTCCCGGGCCGGATGATCGGGCGGGAAATTGAGGGCAAGAAAATTATAGTAATCCGATTCCACGTCCGGTCCTTGGGCCAGGTCAAAACCAAAGCCCTTGAAAATGTCGCAGATTTCCTTTTGGACAGCGGTTAAGGGATGGAGCTTTCCCCAAGGGAGGCGCCGCCCCGGCAAGGTCGGATCCCAATCCAGGGGGGACGCGGAACCGCCCTGATTCTCGAAGGCCTCTTTTTTAGCGTCCAATAGCCCGGCAATCTCGTTCTTAACGTCGTTGCAGGCCTTGCCCATCTCGGGCCGCTTCTCGGCGGGAACCTGGCCCAGCCCCTTCATGAACTCCGTGACCAGCCCGCTTTTACCCAGGTATTTTACCCGGATCTCCTCAAGCGCCTTCAGATCACCAACGGCTTGGATGGTTTCCTTCGCTTCTTTTAAGAGTGTTTGGAGGCGGTCAATCAACTTTTCCCTCTCGGTCCAGGATGTCGGTACATCAAAGAGGGGATATTATTTAGGTTTTGGGCCTAAATTTCACTAAGAAAAACTATTTGGCGGGAGTTTGGAAGGGATCAACTTCTCTGGGAATCTCGGTCTTCCCGGTGAAAAGGAGGTAACTTTGGATGGAACCAGTCTTCTCGAAGTCCTGCCAAAGCCTTTCCTGCTTTTCGGTTCGGTTCACTTGAGCGTCAACTTTATTTTTTTCCATTTTACCGGCTTTTCCAAATGATTTTCGAAGTGTATCACCGGTCCGGGGGGGTGTCAAGAAACGGGGTTTTGGTTTTGGGCCCAAAATAAGGCCAGACTGGCCGCCACACCGACATTCAGGGATTCCACTTTTCCCAGCATCGGTATATGGACTCTTTGTTCACAACTTTGGGCCAAGGGTTCCGGCAGGCCCGCCCCTTCCGCGCCAACCCAAAGGGCAACAGGTTTACGGAAAGTGACCGCCGGCAAAAGATCCGAGCTTTCCATCGCCAAAGCGTAGGTATGAAATTGATTTTGTCGGAGCCAATCCTGGTAGGATTCCCAGGTTTGGCCTGCCATGAAGGGCATTCGAAACAAGGAACCCATCGAGGCGCGGACCACCTTCGGATTGAAAGGATCACAGCATCCCTCCGTTAAGAGGAGGGCCTGGGCCCCAAAAGCCTCGGCCGAGCGGAACAAGGTTCCCATGTTGCCGGCGTCCTGAACCCGGTGGGCGGCCAGGATCAGGGCGTAAGGAGGGCTTGGCCAGGCTTGGTCCGGCTTTCCCACCACCGCCAATAATCCCTGGGGAGTGACCGTGTCCGCCAGGTAGGAAACAATCTTGGAGGTAATTTCAAAACAACGGACCTTTTCCCTTTGCGCGTCCGCGAAAATTCTCTTTCCCTCTTGGTGGTTCCAGCCCTCTTTCGTCGCGAAGATAAACCGGCACTTTAATCCGCTGTTCAAGGCCTCCTGCACCAGGTGGAAGCCTTCGCACAAAAAATCCAGGGAGTCCTTGGCTTTTTTGGGCACCTTCAGGGAATAGGCGTGCTTCACCATGGAGTTTTGGGCGCTTTGAATCAACGAAAGAGGCTGCATGGGGACCCCGCCTAAAATTAAAAAAACACCCCTCACCGTTTGAACAGTGAAGGGTGTTTTAACCGCTCCTAGGAAGCTTAAGAAACCTTAGCGCTTTTTGCCATCTCCACCAATTGTCCGAAAGCTTTGGTGTCGGTCAGGGCCAGATCCGCCAAAACCTTGCGGTCCAGCTCCACGGACGCCAGTTTTAATCCCTGGATGAATTGGCTGTAGGACATTCCGTGTTCGCGCGTCGCCGCGTTGATACGGGTGATCCAAAGGCGGCGGAACTCGCGCTTGCGGGCCTTGCGGTCCCTGAAGGCGTAATTCCCGGACCGCTTGGAAGCCTCGCGGACCGTTCGGTATTGGCGGCTCTTGGCCCCAAAATACCCCTTGGTGAGTTTAAAAAACTTCTTCTTACGTTTTCTTTTCGCGACTGCGCGTTTAATTCGAGCCATGTCTCTCTCCCTTTAAATTCCTATCATTTTCTTGATGCGGCTGGCCTGGGTTTTGCCGAGGATCGGCTGGCGCCTGGACTGCCTCCGGCCCTTCGGCGATTTGCTGGACGCCAAGTGGCGGTGGCCGGAAACCTTTTTGATCATGAGCTTTCCCGTGCCCGTGATTTTGAAACGCTTCAAGATGCTTTTCTTTGTTTTTGGACCCTTACCCATTTTCCTCTTCCTTTTCCAAATTGGTTTCCTTAGCCGCGGCCTTCTGGGGCTGGACCTTGGGATTGAAAAGCGCCACGATCTGCATCCCCTCGTCCTTCGGGGGAGCCTCCAGCTCGGCGACTTCGCTCAAGTCCGAAACGGCCCTGTCCATCAATTGCCGCCCCAATTCCTTGTGGCTCAATTCCCTTCCCCTAAACATCAACGTCAATTTCACCTTGTCGCCGTGGTTGAAGAACTTCCAAGCCATGTTCAGTTTGGTTTGGTAGTCATGCTCGTCGATTTTGGGGCGGACCTTGATTTCCTTGACCCGGATCACCCTCTGCTTTTTCGAGGCTTCTTTTTCCTTTTTCCGGATGGCGTACTTGAACTTTCCGTAATTCAGGATGCGGCACACGGGAGGAACGCCTTCCGGGGCTACCTCCACCAAGTCCAAATTCCGCTCATTGGCCATGGCCAGAGCCTTGGACAGATCAATGATTCCCAACTGCTCGCCGGCCTCGCCCACCAAACGGACTTGCCTGGCGCGAATTTGATGGTTGATTCGTAATTCTTTTGTCGAAGAAATGTGGGCTACCTCCATCGGAAGATTTAAGTTCACAAAAAAAAGGACGGACCCCGCGAAGCAAGGTCCGTCCTTAAATGAGGATATCCAAAACGGCAAAGGATACAATCAAAACCCGTTCGCGCCCGAAGGGCTTAGGGTGAGGGACGGAGGCCCCTGCTTGAGGAGTGGATGATATCCCCGGGGGTTTTCTTTGTCAAAGCCTTTTTAAACGCCTATTTACAGGGGAAGGCCCACATCCCCGAAATTATCCATGATTCTCCGCTGAATCATGGCGGCTAAGGCGGCCTTAGCCTTTTCCGCCGGGACCTGTTCCTGCTTTTCCGCCGCATAGCGCCGCCAAGTCACGGTGCCGTCCTTGACCTCGTTCGCGCCGACAATCCAGATATTCGGTATTTTTTTCGTGATCGCGTTGCGGACCTTTTTGGAGAAGGAGTCGTTGCTCAAGTCCACATCCGCCCGCACCATCATTTCCCTCAATTCCCCCTGGAGATTCTGGGCATAGGGGAGAAAATCCTCCGCGACGGGAACCAAGCGGACCTGGGTGGGGGCCATCCAGGTCGGGAAAGCGCCTCCCCATCTCTCAATGAGGAAGGAAATAAACCTCTCATGGGTTCCCAAGGGGGCCCGGTGGATGATAAAGGGGGTTTGTTTGGAACCGTCGGCGGCGGCATATTCCATCTGAAAGCGCCCGGGGGAGGTGAAGTCCAACTGGACCGTCGCGGCGGTCTCTTCCCTTCCCAGGACGTTCTCGGTTTGGTAATCGATTTTCGGCCCGTAAAAAGCCGCTTCCCCGCGGACTTCCTCGTACTCCACCTCCAACTCCCTCAAAACCTCCCGGAGAATATCCTCGGTTTTATTCCACAAGGCCTCGTTCTCGGTGAACTTTTCCTTGTCCTGGTCGTGCAGGGAAAGGCGGACCCAGATCTTATCCATCCGGAACTTCTCAAAATAAACCTTGTGAAGCGCCACGACTTTTTTGATCTCATCCTTGATCTGTTCCTCGGTACAGTAGATATGGGCGTCGTTCATGGCCAATCCCCGGACGCGGAGCAATCCGGCCAATTGGCCGGATTTTTCGTAGCGGTAAACAGTGCCGTACTCGGCCAACCTCAAGGGCAATTCCCGGTAGCTCCGGGGGCGGTTGAGGTAAATCATGTGGTGGTGGGGACAATTCATCGGCTTCAGGTAAAACTCCTCCGGGGGGGAGTCCGGATCTTTTTCGACGCTGCGCATGGGCGGAAACATGGATTCCTTGTAAAGGGGCAAGTGGCCGGAAAGTTTATAAAGATCCCCGTTGGCGATGTGGGGGGTCGCGACCCGGACATAGCCGTCCTTGAATTCCAATTCCTTGGCGAAAGCCTCCAGGGCGTCACGGATCACCGTGCCGTTGGGAAGCCAAAGGGGAAGGCCCTTTCCCACCTTTTCATCGATCGTGAATAGTTCCAGTTCCTGTCCCAGCTTGCGGTGGTCCCTTTGAAGGGCCAATTGCCGGTTTTTAATGAATTCCTTCAACTCATTTTCCGTGGGAAAGCAAAGGCCGTAGATCCGGGTCAGCATGGGGCGCGAGGAGTCGCCGCGCCAATAACTGCCTGCGACGGAGTCCAGCCGGAAGGCCATCACGGGGATCTTCGAGGTGTCTTCCACATGGGGGCCCTCGCACATATCCACGAAAGGCCCGCTGGAGTAGAAACTCAGGGAGCTGTTGGTCTTGAGGAGTTCTTCGGCGTACTCGACCTTCAGCTTTTGGCCCATGCCGGCCAATTTTTGGACCGCTTCAGCCTTCGGCAGCTCTTCCCTTGTGAAGACCTGCTTGGCCTGGATAATTTTCCTCATGCGTTTTTCCAAATCGGGCAGGTCGGCCTCCGTCAGGGGCTCTTCCAAAAGGAAGTCATAATAAAATCCCGTCCGGACGGGAGGGCCGAAACCCAATTGGGCATTGGGCCTGACCTGCAATACCGCCTCCGCCAGGATGTGGGCCATGGAATGGCGCATCTTATATAGAGACTCGTCCATCTTATGTTTGGGTTCGTATTTATCGGACATGGGCCACCGGAAAGAACAGGAATTTTGAATTTTAAAAGAAGGAATTTTTTCGGGGAACCCTCATTTTTTAACGGAGGAACACCAATCGAGACCGGAAAAACCGGCGCCGCGCTCCTCGCGGAGGCGCGGTCGGGTCGAATGGTGGGCGTAACTGGACTCGAACCAGTGACCCCTTCCATGTCAAGGAAGTACTCTAACCAGCTGAGCTATACGCCCGATCAAAAACGGACAATCCTCGAAAAAAGTTCACTACTTATAAAGCTTATTGACGCCGGATTCAAGTGTTGAGTTGGCCCGGATTACCGGGGAAACATCTCCTGGGTGGCGTTCCCCAGCTCCCTGAACTTATCCTTGTAGTCATCCTGGCTGTGGCGGATGACCTCAAAGGCCTCCTCCCGGTTGTAGACCTCGACAATCTCCGTTTTCCCCATGCTCATCGAGGGAAAATCCTTGTAGGTCAAAAAATAATGACGGAGCCGGTCGATTAAATTGTGGGGGCAATCGCTGATTTCCCCCATGTTGCCGTAAACCAAGTCCCCCCTCAAAACCGCGATAATCTTGTCGTCCGCCTCGCCGTTGTCCCTCATCCGAAAACCGCCGATGGGCTTGGCCTCCAGCATGATATCGCTTTTAAAAATAGGACGCTCGGATAGGACGCAGATGTCCAGGGGGTCCAAATCCCCCTCAATTTTATCCAGGTTCATTTTCTGCGCGAAATATGCCGAAACTTTTTGCCCGCAATAGGTCCTCGGTATAAAACCGTACAGCGACGGGCATTGGCTTGAAAAAGCCTGGGGACGGTCCACCTTCAGGAAACCCGTTTCCTTGTCCACCTCATACTTCACGGTATCCGTGGGGGTAATCTCAATGTAGGCGTTGACGATATTGGGGGCGTTCTCGCCGATGGACAGTCCATGCCAGGGGTGGTGGCGGAACATAAAGCGGGAATATTTTGAAAAAACCTCGTCCTTCATTCACTCTCACCTTGGCGGCCATGGAATTTCAGCGGGCGGCCCATTCTACCTAACCCCGACCGTCCGGCCCTTAATTATTATTTCAGCAAACCCCGGTATTGTTCAAACCTCCCCTTCATCCCGTCAAAAGCCGGGAACATCGTGTCCCGTTGGGATAACAGCGGGGATCGGGAGGGCCATTGGATCTTGAGGCTGGGGTCGCTCCAAATGACGCCGATTTCATCCGAGGGATCATAATAATCGGTGCATTTGTATTCCACTTCAGCGGTTGGGCTCTGGACGTAAAAGCCGTGTAAAAACCCGGGAGGGATGTACATTTGAAGGATGTTGTCCCCCGAGAGGATATGACCCTCCCATTGCCCGAAGGTGGGCGAGTCCGGCCTGGCGTCCACTGCCACGTCCAATATTTCCCCCTGGACGACCCTCACCAGTTTGCCTTGGGGATGGCTCAGCTGGGCATGGAGCCCCCTTAAGGTTCCTTGGACGGATTTGGAGTGGTTGTCCTGGACGAAGACCGCCGCGACTCCCATTTCGGCGAACTTTTGGGCGTTAAAAAACTCAAGGAAAAAACCCCGGGAATCCCGGAAGATATCCGGCTCCATCAAAACCACGTCCTTCAGCTTCGTGGGGATACAACGCATTAAAAGTCCAGCTTCAAGACGGACTCGAGGTAATCGGCGTAATTGCTGGGCCTTATTTTTTCGGCCAGTTTTCCCAGTTCCTTCGCGGAAATATATCCCTGTTTAAACGCGATTTCCTCCAGGCAGGCGACCTTTAGTCCTTGGCGCTCCTCGATAGCCTGGATGAAGAGCGAGGCCTGCATCAGCGCGTCCGGGGTTCCCGTGTCAAGCCAGGCCACGCCCCGTCCGATCTTCTCCACGGAGAGTTTTTTCTTTCTCAAATAGGCGATATTGACGTCGGTGATTTCCAGCTCGCCGCGGGCCGAGGGCTTCAAACCCTCGGCGATTTTCACCACTTGATTGTCGTAAAAATACAAGCCTGTTACCGCGAAAGGCGACTTGGGAACCTTCGGTTTTTCCACCAGTCCCTTGGCTTTTCCTTTTCGATCGAACTCCACCACGCCGTATCGCTCCGGATCCTTGACCCAATAAGCGAAGACCGTGGCGCCGGCTTTACGGCGGACCGCGTTTTGGAGGTGCTGGATGAGACCCCCGCCGTAAAAAATATTATCCCCCAGGGCCAGGGCCACGGGATCCTTACCAATGAATTTTTTTCCGATGAGGAAGGCCTGGGCGATTCCCGCCGGCTTCGGCTGGGCCTCGTAATGGATTTTGAGGCCCAGTTCCCCGCCGTCCCCCAAGAGCCTTTGAAAGGTCTCCTGGTCCTGGGGCGTGGTAATGACCAGGATTTCCCGGATCCCGGCCAGCATCAGGACCGAGAGGGGGTAATAAACCATCGGTTTGTTGTAGACCGGAAGCAATTGCTTACTGACGGCTTTGGTAATGGGATAAAGACGGGTCCCCGCCCCTCCCGCTAATAGAATGCCTTTCATTTCTTTCCTTTCAAGAGTCCCAATCTTTCCCTTCCGTAATTACCGGCCTGGACCTTCCCGCACCAATCCCGGTGGGACAAATACCAGCGGATCGTCTGTTCCATTCCGGAATCGAAACGGTGCACCGGCTTCCAGCCCAGCTCGCGCTTGATTTTCGAGGAGTTGATGGCGTAACGGCGGTCATGGCCGGGGCGGTCCTTCACGAAAGTCACCAGTTGGCCGTAGCTCCTGATCCCGGCCCCAACCAGGGATGGATTTTGGGCCGCGGGACGCAGCCTTTCCAGCTGGCGGCAAATGGTTTCCACGACTTGAAGGTTGTTCCTTTCACTGTTTCCCCCCACGTTGTACTTTTCCCCCGGCTTCCCTTTTCGGGCCGCCAGCCACAAGGCCGCGCAATGGTCCCGGACGTAAAGCCAGTCCCGGATATTGCGGCCATCCCCATAAACCGGCAGGGATTTCCCCTCCAGGGCGTTCAATATCATCAGGGGAATCAATTTCTCGGGAAATTGGTAGGGGCCGTAATTATTCGAGCAATTCGTCACGATCACCGGAAGCCCGTAGGTCTCATGGTAGGCCCGTACCAGGTGGTCCGCGCCGGCCTTCGTGGCGGCGTAGGGCGAGTTGGGCGCGTAGGGCGTGCTTTCCGAAAAGGTTCCGGTGGGCCCCAAGCTTCCATAGACCTCATCGGTCGACACATGAAGGAAGCGGAAACGCCCCGCCGCCTTGGCCTTTTGGGTCCGGACATAATACCGGGCTGCGTCCAGCATCTGGAAGGTTCCGGCCAGGTTCGTCCGGACAAAATCCTCCGCGCCCTCTATGGACCGGTCCACATGGCTTTCGGCGGCGAAATTGAAAACGGTTTCGGGCTTCATTTTCCGGAATAAGCGGTCGACCTGCCCCCGGTCCGCGATATCGCCTTTCACGAATAGAACCCTGGGATTTTTCAGGGCCGCTTGAAGGCTGTGAAGGCTGCCAGCGTAGGTCAGTTTGTCATAAACCACCACCCGGAATCCGGGGGCCTCGGTGAGGAGATAATCCACGAAATTCGACCCGATAAAGCCTGCCCCGCCCGTGACGATGAGGGTTCTCATGGAATTTCCGTTTCTTACTTAAGATGGCATCATTATACCCAACCTGATCGGCAATGAAACGATCAGGTTTGATGGGCCGGCTTTAAAAGATCAAAAACCGTCTTGACGGGATTGAAGGTTTCCAGGGGAACCTCGACAAAAAGCGTGATCCATCCCGCCATGGATCCGTTCCATAAACCCGGCAGCTCCAGGGCCTTCAGCTCCCTTCCCTCCATGGACTTACGGCTGATGAAAACGGCGGAGGGATCGGCGAACCTTTTCAAGTCAAAGGGCTTTCCCTCCCAATCCCTCAGGCCGCAAACCAGGTCCACCGGGTTGAAATGGCTCCCGGACTTGAATAGGGCCTGTTGCTGCGGCTGAAGGGGATCCACCTGGGCGCTTTCGACGATTTGGAGGGCGACTCTTCCATCCGCGCCGCGGACCCAAAAGGGGCCACCGCCCGGCTCCCCCTGATTGGGAACCATCCCGCAAACCCGGATCGGGCGGTTCAGGAACTCGATCAGGGATTCCCGGTCCGGCTTCCCTTCCTCCCGGCCCGGAATAAATCCCAGCCTCTGTTCGGCGAAGAGCCGGGCCGCGCCCAAATCCCCTTCCGTAGCGTCCGGCGATTTCAAAACCCTCATGTGCCCAAACAATTCGGATTGGAAACCAGCCAGGAAACCCGCCAGCCGTTTTTTCCAATCCACGGTTATTTCCAGGTATTTTCCGACCGCCACGTTATCAATATTTTTGATGTAAACGATGTCGCCCTTTAACTCATTTAAATTTTCCAGCAGGGCCCCGTGCCCGGCAGGGCGGAAAACCAACTCCCCGCGGGAATTTCGGAAAGGTTGATTCTCCAGGTCCACCGCCAAAGTATCCAGCGCCGGATTTTGATGGGAATAACCTACCTCCAATCGGACTTGTTTTTTTTCCTCCAGGTTCTTCCGCGCCTTTCCGACGATTTCCTCGAACGCCGGGACCTGGCCCGCCGCCACCGTGAAATGAACCTTGCAGAGCCCTTGGTGGTCCTGAACATACTGGATGGCTTCCGCCAGGTGCTCCTCCAATGAAGTCCTGCTTTCCCCGGGATGGGAGTGAAATTTGATGAGGCCCTTCGGTTTTTTGGAATAATCCAGGCCCGATTCGGTGATGAGGGTTTCCCAAATGGCCCCGTACTCGCCCCTTTGAAGCATCTCCCCTAAATCCAGCCCCCTTTTTCTCAAGGCCGAATCCAAGTCCTCCGCAAAGGCCATGGCGGGAAGGGCCTCCATCAATTTCAGGGCCCAGGCCCCCTCCGGGCCGGCCGAGGGCGCCTCCAACTGGCGGGAATGAACCATCCCCTTGTCCAGCAGCTGCCGAAGGGCCAGGAACATCCGGGTGGCGGCTCCGGAGGCTGGGACGAATTTTAAAAGCCGCCCCAGCCGACGGGCTTCCTCGTAATTTCGCTCGGCGGCTTCCACTTCCGCCTGGGACAACCTCAGGATGCCGTCTCCCACCACGGCGGGACGGACAAGGGAAATCGGTGGAGGGGGATTTTTGAACAGGTCCAGCTGGCGGTCGGCTTCCGAGGGGGAAATGCCCAAGGACTCCATTCGACGGAGGTCTTGTTCGTTCCAGGGGGAAGCCTTCATCGGAAACCTCGAAATTTTGGTTGGAGTTTTGAATTTTAAGTTTTCGGCCGCGTCAAAAACCTAAGATTAAAAACTTCGAACTTGAATCTATTTCGAAGAAAATTGGAGGCGGCAGGCGGATTTGAACCGCCGAATCGCGGTTTTGCAGACCGCTCCCTTAACCACTTGGGTATGCCGCCCCATGCCTCGAACCGAAGGGGAAAAACCTAACGATCAAACCCGTCTAAATAAAAAAGGCGAGCAGGCGAACAGATGATCAGTCTGGCTTTCCGCCAAAATCAACTGTTCAACCGTTCCTCTGTTCACCTTTACATTTCCCAAGGACAAGTTCCCTGGAATAGTTGGAGCGGGAGACGGGGTTCGAACCCGCGACTTCAACCTTGGCAAGGTTGCACTCTACCACTGAGTTACTCCCGCGCGTCACGACAAGACTCGAAAGAATGTTGCGAATTATACTTTTCGGGGTGGAAGGAGTCAAACCCCAAAGGCCGCCGTCGGCCTCAGCGAACCGTTGAAACTCCATCATTTTGGCCTTGCGCACGGCGGAGGACGGACAAAGGAGGGCGGTTTTAGTCTTTCTTCAGTCCCAGGTCCTTGACGACCTGTTCAATGATATCCGCGTCGATTTCTTCCCTTTTCAGCAGGTACCCTTCCAGCATGGCGTTATCGCAGGTGGTATTGATCAGGCGCGGAATGCCCTTGGTATAGTCAAAAATCTTTTGGAAGGCGTTGGGGGTAAAAACCGCACGGTCGCATCCCGCGACGCTTAAACGGTGCTTGATATATTGCTCGCTGGTCTCACGGGTGAGCGATTTAATGAAAAATTTCATGGCCACCCTTTGGAGCAGGGGCGGGTCCAATCCCAGGTAGGTCTCCAGTTCGGGCAGGCCGAGCAGGACGATGGAGATCAACTTCCGGCCGGGAACCTCCAGGTTGAGCAGTCCCCGGAACTCCTCAAAAATCTCCTTTTTCTGGAGCATGTTCGCCTCGTCGATCAAGACGACGGCCTTGCGCCCATCCTCGTAAATCTTCATCAAGCGCTCGTAGAGCTGGGAAATGACCTGGCCCTTGGTGTCGCTGGGATTTTCCACGCCCAGTTGGTGGGCGATTTTTTTAAGCATCCACTCGGCTGAAATTTCGCTATGGACGATCACCAGGAGGGTGGCTTCGTATTGGGGGTCCTGTTCCAATTTCTCCAGGGCCTTTCGGGCCAGCAGTGTTTTCCCCGCGCCGATATCCCCCACCACCACGGTCAATCCCTTCATCGTATCGACCGCGTGCAGCATCCGAACCATGGCCTCGGCGTGCTGGCTGCTCTCGTAGTAAAAACGGCTGTCCGGGGCGTTGGAAAAGGCCTGTTCTTTGAGGCCGTAGAAATTTTCGTAGCTCATGGGGCGATGTCCTCTAACAGGGTACGGGCGGAAACGAGGGAATTTGCTTTCGGTTTATTCATAAACCCATTGGGAAATAAACGGTGAACTCGGTTTTCCGCCTCAATGATTGCCGGAATGACGCGAAACAAAGCCTGGTCATCCTGTTAAAATCAGACGTAGCCTACCCGATTTGGGCGTTTTTTGCCACCCGAATCTTTTTCAGGCGGAGGCGGATGGGGGGAATCTTTGGCGTGGGTTTCGGGGGCGGGAGGCGGCGGGGCCTGGGTCTTTTCAGCGGGAACTTCCTTCTCCCCCTTGGATTTCATCAAGGCTTCCAAATCGGTTAATTTTTTCCTGGCTTCCAGGTTGTCCGGCTCCATTTGGGTGATGCGCCGGTAAATTTTCGAGGCTTCCTCGTAAAGTCCCTGGCGGGTGTAAATGTCGGCCACCGCGATCGTCACGAATTCATCCCTGTCCCCTTCCAAAGCCGTGTCGCCCTTGGAGGGCAGTTCGTTCCGGGACGTGCGAATCTCGTTGACGGGGGCAACAGGCTTGGCCTGGGACCTTTCCTTTTCTTCCCGATGCTTCGCCTCGGCCGCTTCCCTGGATTTTCGTTCCGTCTCCTCGCGAAGTTTCGCCTCAGCCTCTTCCCGGGCCCGTCGCAGGGCCTCTTCCCGGGCCAGCCGCTCGGTTTCTTCCTTCATTTTTTTCATGACTTCTTCTTTGACTCGCCGGTCCAGCTCTTCCTTTTGCCTTCGTTCCGCCTCGTCCCTGGCCTTGCGCGCGGTCTCAGCGCTCGCCATGCGGTCCATTTCTTCCCTGGCTTTTTTGTCCGCTTCCTCGCGGGCTTTCAGCTCCAGCTCGACCCGGGCCTGCTTCTCCGCCTCCAACCTGGCCTTTTGCTCCATTTCGGCTCGGAGGCGCTTGGCTTCCTCCTGGGCCTTCTTCTCCATTTCCTGCCGGAGGATTTTTTCCTCGTCCTCCTTAGCCTTCTTCTCGGCCTCCAAGGCCCCAATCACGTCATCCCCGGTTTTGACATAGGCGGTGTAAGCTTGGTTGAGTTTTTCCTTCACCTCGGGATGGTTCGGGTGGGTTTCCAGCAGCTGCTGGTAAATTTCAATGGCTTCCTGCACCAATCCTTGTTTGACGTAATCCTCCGCGATGGCCATCTCGGCCCTTAACTCTTCCTGTGGATCGGACGGAGCCGGTTCAACTTTCGGCGGCTGGGCCGCCGCTGGGACAGGAGCGGCCACCGGCGGTGGCGCGGCGGCTTTCGGAACTTCCTGGGGGGGCTTGGCGATTTCTTCCAAATCCAAAACACCCGTGGGGGCGATTTTGCCCACGGCCTCAACGGCCTTGGACGCCGGCGCCGGCGCCGCTGCCGCGGGGGCCGCTGCTGCGGCGGCGCTGACCCCTCCTGCCACGATGCCCCCCATCATTCTTTTTTGGGCTTCCGTGTGGCCCGGATTCAATTCCAGGGTTTTTTTGACGAATTCCATCATCGGATCTTTTTTAGCCTGTTTCTCGTATTGAAGCGCAACCTTGAAGTAGGCGTCCGCCGCGCCGTGCTTGTCGCCGTTTTGCTTCAAGATATCCGCCAACTTGGTGAGGGCGGGGATCGAATTCTCGTCGATGGAGATCATGTAACGGACGAATTCGGCGGCTTTGGTCAAATCGTTCTTGGCCAGGTGCCGGTCCACCAAGGCCGTCAAGGTCGTGGCCGCCTCGGCCTTGTTCCCTTTCTTGACGCAAAGCTCAACCCAGGCTTCCATGGCAGGCAAATTATCCTTTTCCAGCTTGAGGGCTTTCTGGATATTCTCAGAAGCCTTATCGGTCTGGTTGGTTTCCAGGTAGACCTTTCCCAGGTAAGTGAGGGCTCCCACGTGGTTGACCTTAAAGCGCAGAAGGCTCTCGAATTCCGCCTTGGCCTCGGACAACTGCTGTTTCTTGAAAAAAACCATACCCAAAATGTAATGGGCCTCGATGCTTTTAAACTCCACCGCCTTCATGGCGTAGGTATTGGCCTTTTCCATGTCACCGGTATTGAGCGCCAGTTCGGCGATGGTGAGGAATTCCTTTTTGGCGTCGCTTTCCGACCCCTGCTTGATATGTATCTGGGCCAGGTTGATGCGGGCGTCGATGTTATTGGGCTCGAGTTGCACGACGCGCTGGAACATCTCCTGGGCTTTTTTAAATAGGCGGTTCTTGATGAACACACCGCCCAGCATGTTGTACTGCTGGACCGCCTCGTGAAGCTGGCCCTTTTTCTCGAAAAGCTCCCCCAGCTTGGCGAAGGCGGCCAGGTTCTCGCTGTCCAATTTCGCGACTTCGCTCAGGGCCTCGATGGCCTCATCCACATTGCCTTGTTCCATGGCGGTCTCGGCCTTGAGGGTTTGCTTGATCAAACTTTGTTTTTTTTGGGATTCGGCCGGCAGGGCGTTGGTGTCCAACGCGGCTATTTTTTTATTCACGATGGCGGCCTTGTCGGATTGCCCGCGGGAGGAAAAATCGGCGGAAACTTTGATATATTCATCAAAGGCGTCCCTGGACGCGCCTTTTTTAACGTAAACATCCCCCAGCATGTTGTGGGTATTGATATCTTCCGGGTCCAGGACGATCAGCTTTTTATATTCCTCAATCGCCTTATCCCATCGTCCCTCTTGGAAATAGATATAGGCCATTTTAACGATGTTTTTTTTGTCACCGCCGGCAGGAGCGCTCATAAAACCTCAAGGGTGTTGAACATAAATTCTCATTTGTACTATAACATCCTGGTTGTTGGGAGCGCAACAGATTGAGGCCTATTTACTGGCAATTTTAGCGATAAAGGAGCCGGCGGGAGCCTCGGCTTCGAACAAGAGTTTGACAAGTCAAGCGGGGGGAAAACCCTCCAAAGGGCCATACCAAGGCCACCCTTTACAGGGTCCGGCAAATGGGCGCACCCCTCAATTCTTCGCCAACACTTTCAACAAATGGGCCCAGGTCCATTCCGGATGGAAAAGCGGTTTCGGGCGGAGCTCGGGATTCTTAAATTCCGTGGCCATGTTGTCGTCAGTGATGCGCAATCGATCCTTCCGAGCCCTGTAGGATTCCCCCTCCTCTGGCAGCTCCATGTCCACCAGGCGGTTCAATACCTCCCCGGACCCGGGGTTCTTCCCCGAGAAAACCTGGGTTCCGTTATGCTTAAACCTCATCAAGGCTTCCCTCTTCTGCTCCCTGGTCATGGCGAAGGGACTATCGCTGGCCGCCACAAAATTCGCAACAGGCGTGATGTAGCGGAATTCCTGGGCCGCCGTAAAAGGCACGCACATTGAAGGAGCCGGTGTGTTGTAGACCGGTCCCCCTTCCTTCAAATACCTCTTGACCAGTCGCAGAATCTCGGTTGAAAGGTCCCACGGCTCAAATCGGAAATAGGGTGGATTAGGCGATAGGACTATTATAAATTGGAGGTTCTCATTCAAGGAAAGTTTGGGGAATGCCCTGTGATCCCGGAGGGTAGGGTCCCAAAACCCCAGGAGCCAGGCCAAGAGCCTGGAAATTTTCACCTCCAACCCCCAAAAATAACCTCAACCAGCTCCCGAACCCAACTCTCCCTCAAGTCCCAGGGGGGAAAGGGATCTTATCGGGATGGCCAGCCCCCTGACTTCCTTCGGCAAAAATCAGCCTCAATTATGTCATTTCGCGAAGGCGCAAACCTTAAGTCCATATTCTTCCGAAACCTTTCAAGTCCTTCAGTTCCACCCCCATCCAAAATTTCCTTCTTCCGGAAAATATTCCCGAGTTCCTAAAATTTTTCCCTCAAACCAGGCGTTTTTGCATTTAAACACGTTTTTTTTATAAGATTATGACAGAGGGCAACCATCTGAACCTTCTCCCATTTTGCTTAAAATGAAATTTTTCGGCCTTCTTCCGATACCTTTTGGATCCATTTCGGATCCCTTTTACCCCTTGCCCCCAATCATACCAACCAGTCCTCAATTGACTTTTCCAAAACCGAACCCTTTCTTCCCGCCAGAGGCAGGGAGAATGGGCCAGACTTGAGGATTCCATGGGCCGGAGCCTTAATAAATATGGACTTAGAGGGCGGGTTCAAGTGATTCTTGAAGTGTATTGAGGGGTTTCCGCCGAATATTCGTTGAAGGATTACAGCCTAGGGCGTCTCTGGGACTAGGGCCGTTCCCTCCCGAGGAACTCCTCGCCCTTCCCTTCCCCCCGAGTCTCCCTATTTTTTCTTTTTGGACTCATTCCCGAAGCCGCTTGCCCAGGCCGCCGCCACATCCGCCAGGTTCACGGCCCTGGCCCATTCAAAACCCTTCTGGGCTTCGGCCTCGGAAAAATGGGCGTTCAACCCCATGGTCAGGTTCACCATTCGGTCTTTGGTTTGTTGGCGGCAGGTGGGATGGGACAAGGCGACCATTAAGAGGCTGACCGCCTTACGGTCCTCGCCCAAACCCTTCATCAGCCTGGCCACCGCGGTCAATACATCCGCCAAGAGGGGCATGCATTGGGTGGGCAGAACCAGCTTCACGGCCCTTTGAAGATTTTTGCCCGACCCCGAGAAATCCTTTTGCTCGCAATCGATCTCCCCCAGATGGGTCAAGGCCGCCACCTGCCCCAGGTCATCTCGCAACTTCACGAAACTTTTCAAGGCAGCGGAAAAACGCTCCCTGGCATCTGAAATTTGCGACCGAAAAAAAGCCAAGGCGCCAAGGTGATAATCGTTCCAGGCCAGGTTCTCCAGGTTCACTCCCAGCGCGGAGACCACCTCAAAGGCCTTTTGGTGGAGGCTCTCGGCCCGCTCGTCATCCCTCATGGACAGCCTTAAGTTGGCGTGTAAGTCCAGGACCCATGCCTCCCCGGCAAAATCCTCCCCAACTTTATAGAGGGATAAGGCTTCGTCGAGGAACTTCAGGGACTTCTCATACTCCCCCAAGGCCCAGGCCAGGCTCCCTAAATGGGCCTTGCTTCTCGCGATGCCTCCCAAATGGCTTAATTCCTCAAACAGGTTGAGGCTTTCCTGAAAGGCGGCTCCTGCCTTGCCATATTCCCCGACCAGTTCCGCGCTTCTTCCCCAACGCTGGAGGGTCGCGGCAATGCCGGGTTTATCGCCGGATTTCCGGTAGGCATCCAGGCTTTTTTGGTAAAAGTCTTTCGACGCTCCAAAACGGCTGGCGGCGAAAAATTTGTCGCCGCTGCGCTGGAGCTCGTAGGCTTTTGAGGTGGATTTTTGGCTGGTTTGCGGGGATTTCAGTCCGGGCTGGGCAAGGCTGGGGTCTCGTGAAAACTCGATCAAGGACCGCCCCCTTCTCGCGATTTTCAAACAGGGCTATCTTGTTCAGGCAAATTATCCTACCGCTTAACGAAAAAAACAACAGCTTCCGGGGTCCTCCCGGTTTAACGTCCGGCGGTTTAACGTCCAAAAAAGGATTGGACCGCTGGTTTAACGTCGGGCTGGTTTAAAAAAAATCAAAAGCTCGCCTCGAATCCCAAATAGGGAAGTAGGGGAAACTCCCCAACCGGCTGGCTTTGGCTTAAATCGTTGTTGTAGGTATAGGTCAGCACATTGTCATGGTTCGTGACGTTCCAAACTTCCAGGTAAATCCTCCACTGCCAGGTGTCATAGACCGTCTTAAAGGAAGTCGAGAAATCTAGTCTGAGATAGTCCGGCATCCTGGCGGAATTTTCCAACCCATAGATGGGCCGGTAATATTGGTTGAGGACGTCATAGACGGACCCGATGATCGGCGTAAAGGGCAGTCCCGAGGCGTAATGCCACTTGATCCCCGCGTCCCAGCCGCTGGTGATTTTAGCGCTGGCCACCAGCGTCACCACCTGGGGCTGGTCATAGATGTAAGGATGGACCGGCGCATCCGGACTGTTCCGCCTTTGGGAATCGCTGAGGGAATAGGATATCCAGCCGAAGAACCGATCCGTGGGAAAAGCCCGCAGGAAAAGTTCCACCCCCCGGGAAGTTCCGGTTCCCTGGTTGTTGTAATTCACGTAGGGATCCACCTCGATGACCCGCGAGAGATTTTTTTGGTAGCCCTCCAGGCGGAGGGAAAAGGCCCGCCCTATTTTCTGTTCCAGCCCAAGGACCGCGGAAGCCGCCATCTCGGAGGTGAGTTGGGGATTGCCGTAGCCGGGGGCCGAGTAAAGTCCCTGAAAGGGCGTCTGGGTGTAAAAGCCGTAGGAGGCTTTGAGGAGGGTGTCCTCCGAAAAATGATAGTCCAGGGAAAATCGCGGGCTCGGGTCGCCCATGTGGTTGTAGGATTGGAAATCCCAGCGGCCGCCCAGGGAAAATCCCAGGCGGTGGTCGGACGTTTGGAATTTCTGGTCCAGGTAAAAACCCAGGTTGTCCGAGACTGCCGTGAAGCGGGAACTCTTCATCGGTTCCACCAGGAAATTGAAGGGGTCCAGGTCATCCTGGCCGGAAAGAAGGTCCAGCCTCAGGTCCCCGCCCCGGAGGCCGTGGACATATTCCCAGCCCAATTGGATCTGGCTTTCCCCGTCGAAATCATGGACCCAATCGAAGCGGTTCCCGAAATCCTCGGAAGTCAGGTTGAAAAAACCCTGGGTGAGGCTGACTCCCATGGAAAAGGTCGTGTGATAGGCCGTATCGGAAAGGCTGTCCGAGCCTGGGCCGACCCAGCGGACATGGACGCCTTGGCTGTCGAATCCGTTGTGGTAAAGCAAATTACCGCTGGACCCGATGACATTGGGAGCCAGGGTGAAACCGGACTTGAACTTCAAGCCCAGGTTGTCGGAACTGCCGAAGGATTGGAAATCAACGCGGGTTTGGGACGAGGCGTTCCAGCTCAACTTTGATTGATAATCGTAAAAGGCTGGGACAGGATCAAATTGGTCCAATAACCCGCCTAGAACCTCCAGATAGCTGCGCCGCCCGGAGAGGGACAAGGACAGGCCTTGGGCGAGCGGACCCTCCCAACTGGCCTCGGAAAAAATGGGAGTAACCTCCACCCTCCCTCCCCAACGGTCCCCCCGGGGGGCACGCTGGGCCACCTCGATGAGCCCCCCGTAATAGCTGCCATGGGAGGGGCCGAAACCCCCGGCGGAAAAATCCACTTTCTGGATGAGGTCGGAATTCAAGGTGGAAAGCAGTCCCCCGAAGTGGAAAGGAAATATCAGCGGGATGCCGTCCAAAAGGTAAAGATTGTCCAAGGGGCCCGCGCCCCGGATGAGGAGCGCGTCGGAAAAATCCCCCGCCACATTCACCCCCGGCAGGGCCTGCAGGGCCCTGAGGACATCGCCGCCCGTTCCCGGTACCGAGGCCAGTTCCTCCTTGGACAAGGTCTCCCGGCTGACCTGGGCCTTCGAGGTCTTTTCCGCGGACACCAATACTTCCGGTAGGTTGAAACCTTCCCTTTCCAGGTAAAAATCCTTCCGGAGGTCGTGATGGACCTCCACCCCCCCCTGGTCAATGGGCTTATAGCCATCGGCCCTCACCCGAAGGCGGTAGATCCCCTCCGGAAGTTCCAGTTGGTAGAAACCTTTCACGTCCAAATTCGGGGAAAAGGAACGGGCTGGCGGGTCGGGAGTCGGAGAAAGTTCCGGGAGGTTGGACGACTTTCCCGCTGTTTCTTCCAGTACCATATCGGCCCCCGGAAGAGGAGCCCTGGAACCCTTTTCCAGGATTCGCCCGGAAAGGAGAAAACCTTGGGCCGTGGAGGTGAAAAATAAGGCCGATACCGCCAGCCCCATCCGTATTTTCGGGAAATATTTCATGGGATCTCAATCTTGAAAGGCTATACTCTTTTCGTCTTTATATATGAATCGACCTGGAAAAAGTATGGTACAAGACTTCCCGAAAAACCCTTCCATGAAAATGTTCCTCTTCACTTTAGCGTTTTTATCACCCCTCGCGGCCCCAGCGCAAACGGAAAGCCCCGCCACGCCAACCGCTGCCCCGGTATCCTCGCCCAGTCCCACGCCGGTCAAGACCGAATGGGAAGGCAAGTTCGGCTTGGGGTTGACCCAAGCCAATATCCAAACAGGGGTCGGCACAAACCCCACCTTGTTCTCGGTCCGCTACGGTTTGTCCAGCAGGTTTATCCTGGAGGCCTTGGTGGGCGGGTCCGCCGGAACCCAGGCAGGGGCGGACGCTTTCAACAACCCCCTCAATGATCCCTATTGGTCCTACAGTTTCGGTTTTGGCGTCAAGACCATGTTGGCCCAGCCCTGCGAGGGTCTCTGGGCCCAGTTTCTAACAAGACTTCTCTACTCGGTGACCTCCAGCCAAAGAAGCAGCAGCTTGGACGTGACCACGGATCGGATCGAGTTCCTCAGCCTGGCCGCGGGATTGGGTTTCGAGTATTTCCTGCCCTTCGCCAAGAGCCTCTCGTTGGAAAGCGGCGTCAACCTGCAGTTCGACAATAGCTGGGAAAGCTTCAGCGACGTTCCCCGGAATCCCCTGCTCGCCCCCCGCACCGCGACGCCTTCGCTTTGGTCCATGAGGGTCGTCAGCCCAGGATTCAACCTGACGGCCTTGTCGATCCATTATTATTTTTAAGGGACGTCCGGGTGGACGCCCGTTCCGTCAATGAGGCGAGAACTTCTGGACCCGGTTGTTGCCCGTATCCACCACGTATACGTTATCCGACGAATCCACCGCGATCCCGATGGGATGGTTGAATTGGCCGTCTCCGCTTCCCCCGCTTCCCCATTGGGCCAGGTAATTCCCGTCATTGTCGAATTTTTGGACCCGGTTGTTGTTATATTCGGACACGAATAAGTTTCCGTGGCTGTCGACCGTCAATCCCGTCGGATAATCGAATTCACCGTTACCCGTGCCATTGGTTCCCCATTCCTTGATGAAATTCCCGCCGTGGTCGTATTTTTGTATCTTGTTATTGGCGTTATCCGCCGTGAAAATATTTCCAGCCTGGTCCATGGCCACGTCAAAGGCTCCGCTCACGTTCCATGAGGTTAGGGCTGCCAGGCTTGTGTCGAGTACCTTGACCTGGCCGGTGGGGGTATCGGCGATAAAAATATTATTCAAGGAATCCAATACCAGCCCCCTCGCCGCCGAACAGCCGAACCCCCCACCGCAATTTCCCACCAAAAGTTGGGTCACCGGTCCCCCAAGGGTGGTGAACTCCTGCAGGATGTAGTTGCCGTAGTTCAGGACGAATAGGTTGCCCAAGCTGTCCGGTTTGATGCCATAGGGCTGGTCGGAGGTATTCCACTTGGTTTGGAAATTTCCCGCCGCATCGAATTTTTCCACCCGGTTATTGTTGATGTCCGTGACATAGACAAATCCTGAGCCATCGACAGTAATGCCATAAGGGACATTGAATTGTCCATCCCCGCCCCCCAAACCGCCCCACTGGGCTTCGTAGGGATAGACTAGGGTTGAGGTGGCGGTCTGGGTCGGCGTGGGGGTGGGGGATCCAGTCGGCGTAATGGTGGGGGTGAAGGTAATGGTCGGGGTGAGGGTGTCCGTGGGAGTCACAATGATGGTTACCGGCGTCCAGGTGGAGGTGGGGCTTAGGGTAAAGGTAAAGCTGGGGGTCGCAGATCCGGTGGGGGTGAAGGTAGCGGTCGAAAGGATCGTGACCGGGGTCCAAGTGGAGGTTGGGCTTAAAGTGGAGGTAAAGGTCGCTGTGGGGGAACCGGTGGGGGTGAAGGATGCCGTTTCCAAGATCGTCACGGGCTGGGTGATGGTGACAGGGGAGGAGGGGCTGGAACTGCTGGTGCAGGCCGGCACCAGGGCCAATGCGGCCAAGGAAAGGAAAACCGCAGAAATTGTAAATGGAGATCTCAAAAAAAGTCCAAGGGGAAAATTTCAGGCCAACGGAAAAAGACCGCGACCAGGCCTAAATTTTAGGACTCCGGAGAAGCGGAGGCAAATCATTTCGCCTTTTTTTGCGGCCCTGCCCAACCCGGAAGGGGCCCGGACGAACATTAACATTTTTTGAAAAGAACCCCGTTCGAATGTTGACGGTCCGCCGGACCGCCATCGTCAAGGCCCGCCTTTTGTTTCAGTCTACCGGCGGCCCTTGGAACCACGGTCATTGGCCTTGTTCTTGGCGGCGTTACGATCGTAACCTGCGAATCGGTTCCATCCGCCAGGCGTGTTCCCCGTCGTTTTCGGCAATTCACCCTTCACGACCGGGACCGGAGCTGGCGCGGGGGCCGCGGCCGGGATTGGCGCCGGCGTCGTGGCAGCGGCGGGGGTCGCGTTTACGATCACAGCGTCGGTCATCACAGGAGCGGCTTCCGGGACGGACCCTGTTTCAGCGGGGTTGCTATTCAACGTATCCATTGTATTTTCCTTTTTTTCCTGAACTCCCTTGCGGTGACGACTCTACCGAAATCGAATCCGTCGAAGGGTTGGCCTATCCCGGCCTGGATGATGCAAAACGGCTTACACCATATGCCTTATAGCGGGAAATAGATAGGGATAGTTTTGGAAAAAGGGTGAATGCCCCTTCAGAAAGGTTTCGGCGCGAACCTGCCATAGGCCACGAAGGCGGCCAATAGGGCGGGCAGGACGCCCCAGAGCATCCCCGGAAATCCGGCGTACTGGGCGAACAAGGCGCAGCCCAACAGCGCGTTCGCGGCCAGGTAGGCTGCCGAGAAAGGGGTAAGTTTGGGCCAGACTAACCCAAAGGCGAATAGAACCTGAAGCAGGCAAAGGACCACCCAAACAGGCTTGGGCAAAAAAGCGGCCCAGGCTGATCTTAGATTTTCATAATTGAATACCGTATAGGCTCCGCCGATGAAATTCCAAATAGCCAGCAGGACTTGAAGCATCCAAAGCAGCATATTCATTTGCCACTCCCTTTTTCCCGGCGCAGGGCCGGGCTGGTTTCCAAGGCATTATTATAGGAAAAATGCAGCCCCAGGCAGGGACAAAGGGTGAGGGGAGCCGGTCCCAAGCGGCGGGCGGCCCCAAGGTCAATAACTTTTAAAGTATGAAGGAACTACACCAGAAAACCCGACTCACCCCCAGTGAGACGCTTCCGATCCACGACGCGACGCCCAGTCACCCGGTGAATCTTCCCCGTCCCAACGGAGGCAAAATCAGGAACGACTTCCCCGCTTGGCTCAAACGCTGACAAATGTTATTTCAAGATTAAAATCTTCCCCAAGGTCGAACTGGTCTGTCCGTTGGATACCACGGTCACCCTCAGGAGGTAGATGCCGTTGGACA
>CAZUXW010000025.1:0-36956 GCA_964624625.1 uncultured bacterium | reverse complement strand
AGCGATTAGGGCATGTTCCTTGCTTTAATTCCTTCCCTCGGCTTCGCCCGTTGCTTTGTTGGGTCCATGATGACGGCTCCGCCGGAAGAGGGAACTGTGAACAAACTATCCGAGGGTACTTACAAAGAGATACTGGTATTCGAGTTGGAAAATCAACGATTCGGGCTTCCGGTGTCGGATGTCATTGAAACCATCAGGGCCGTCACCATAACCCCCCTTCCGCATGCCCCCTCGATCATCGAAGGAATACTCAACTTTAGGGGAAAGATCGTGCCGGTTCTGGATATCCGCGCCCGATTCCATAAAAAGCCCAAGTTGATCGAAATACAGGATCACCTCATCTTGGCCCGAGCCGGAACCAGGCAGGTTGCCCTAAGGGTGGATCGGGCAACGGATTTGGTTCGAGTGCCGGAAAAGGACATCGAGGACTCAAAAAAAGTGACGACCAAACTGGAATTTATCAGCGGCGTGGCTCGACTCGCCGAGGGCATGGTTTTGATCCACGAGCTGGGGACGTTTTTGTCCGAGGAGGAGGCACAGGGCCTCAACCTATCCCTTGCGGCCCATGAAAGGGCATGACCATGGAAACCATCAAATCCTGGACCCACCCCTTGTTTGAAACGGTTACACGCTTGATGGAAGCCAAAACGGGCCTTGTTTTCCGTTCCCACCGCTACGAGGAAGTGGAAGAGGCTGCGCGTTTGGCCATGGCCCGGATGGGAATTCCGGACCTCGAACACTATCTTCAACGGCTCAGTTCGGAAAGCGCCCTCGTGGAAGACCTGGCGGCCCAATTGACGGTGGGGGAGTCGTATTTTTTCCGGGAACCCAACCAGTTCCAATGGATTAGGGAAAGAATCCTCCCGGAAATCGTCCAGCGGCGCGGATGGGATCATCCGATCCGGATATGGAGCGCCGGCTGTTCCTCCGGCGAGGAAGCCTATTCGCTGGCCATATTAATGGAAGAGGAAGGCCTGAGAAATCATGACATCATCCAGGCGACGGATATTTCAGAAAAGGCCCTCCTGAAGGGGCGGCGGGCGGTTTACAGTTCCTGGTCCCTGAGGGAAAGGACCGCCGATTGGATTCAACGCTATTTTCGAAAGGAACCGGGGGGATTCGAGCTGGAACAACGTTTCCGCAGGAGGGTTCGTTTCGAGGCGCTTAATTTATCCCTGGACAACGCCGAGAATTTCCCGCCGTTCTTGGGCGGGATGGATTTGATTCTGTGCCGCAACGTGATGATCTATTTCAGCCACGCCGCCGTTGAGAAGGTGTTTGGGAAACTGATGGACGCCCTCGCCGAAGGGGGATCCCTGGTGACGGGACCCTCCGATCCGCTGTTTGAGGGAAGGTTTAATTGCGAGACGCTCTACACTCCCGCCGGGATCATTTACCGGAAAAAATCCATCACGAACCGCGACACGGCATTTTCCCCATTCCAAGCCTGGAGCCCGCCTCCACTGGATTTTTCCCTCAAATCCCGGAGCCTGGCCACAACCGACTGGATCCCGAAATTTCCAACCGCCGGGTTGGATCCCATGGGTCCGCCTACGATCCACGAAGCGGAACTGTCGGAAACCCTTTTGAACGCCCAAGGGGCGTTTGACCGGATGGATTATGACCAGGTCCTGCAATGGACCTTGCCTAACTTCCGGGCCGAAGCGGCCTGCCAGTTGGCGATCCGGGCCTTGGCCAATCAACAAGGGACGGTCAAGGCGGAAGAGGCGGCGGAAAAGGCCGTTCGCCACCATCCTCTGTCCCCCGAGCTTCATTTCCTACGGGCGGTCCTGTTGATGAACATGGGCAAGAACCGGGAAGCTGTCCGGTCTTTCCGCCGGACCCTCTACCTTGATCGAACGCTGGCGGTGGCCCATTTCGCCTTGGGTTCCGTTTTACGGCGCCTGCAGGATTGGGACGGAGCCGTCAAGGCCTTTAAGAACACCTTAAAACTTTGCCAAGAATGCCCCGCGGGATCCCCCTTGCGGCTTTCGGAAGGGGAGACGCCGGGCCAATTAATGGAAGCGGCCCAAACCCAGTTGACAGGGTTAACCAGCCTGGTGTCCCGGACATGAACCAAGAGACCGAGATCGAAAAAGCCAAACGTTTCCCCTTGGATTGGGTCAAAAGGCGGGATAAATAAAATGGCCTTGAAGAGGGAAAAAAATGAGGGCGCGATCGATTGGGACCAGATCCGCCAAAAAATGAGCCGGGCCGAATTGGCGATGGAAGAAGCGGTCCATCCCACCGCTGAAAAGGCCAAGGAAATCATGCGGGAACGGGCGTTGAAATTGGCGCAGGCTTTTTCCGAGTCGGGAACCGAGGGAATCCAGGTGGAGGTGCTGGCGTTTGAGCTGGGAAGCGAGCGTTACGCCCTGGAGACGAATATTATCCTTGAGGTGTTTCCCTTGACGAATTTCACCCCCGTGCCCAGCGTCCCCGAATTTCTGGTCGGGGTCACGCCCTATCGTGGGGAAATTCTGGCTTTAGTGGACTTGCGCAAACTGTTCGGGACGCAAGTGAGGGGGGTCACGGACCTTTCCCGCATTGTGGTCCTGGGCGTGAAAAAAGCCCAATTCGGGATTTTGGTGGACAAGGCCCAGGAGGTCATTCTCCTTCAGCCCGAGGAAATTGTCGGCCAACAGCCCGCTTTCACCGGGATTGAAAAAAAATACATTCGGGGGGTGACAAGGGGGGCCTTGATTGTGATCGACGGGGAAAGTCTTTTGAGGGACGAACGCTTGATCGTTCGCCAGGATGAGGGAGCGGATTTGGTGTCGTATTAATTTAAGGAGAAAATGATGACTAAGAAAGTCTTGTGGTACCGGTCGTTGAACGCCAAGCTGGGTGGAGTGGTGTCGCTATTGTTGGTCGTATCCCTCGCCCTCATCGCCGGGAATATTTATTCCATGCGCGTCCTCCAGGCCAGCCTTGTTCGCATCACCGTTGGGGCGAATAACAGCGGCGCTGTGGACGAAATGCGGTATTTATCGGAAAAGCTCAACAAGGAAAAAAGCTCTCTGCACCCTCAAACACTTGTCGATTTGCGCAACAGCATGGAAATGGTGGATGTGAAGCTCAGGGAGTTGTCCAATGGAAATTCCTCCATCGGTTTGGTCGCGTCCGGCGACCAGGAAATCGCCGCCAATTTGAAACGACGGCTGGAGCGGTGGAACGGACAGACAAAACCGCTTTTGGAATCCCTCTTAATTAAGAAGCAGGCGGATATCTCCGAGGAAGAATTGTCGACCCTCGACGGTTTGCTGAAGGCCCACGCGCAGGACAACGCCGCCGACACCGAGATCATGAACCGGGAAGCCGGCAGCATGGTCAATAAATATCAAACGCTGCAAAATTTCTCAGGTTTGCTCATTGTGGGCATTTTCGCCATGTTCCTTTGGATCTCGAAAAACATATCCGACCGGATACGTACCATGTCGATTACCTCGGAAAGGATCGCCGGCGGCGAATCGAACCTCGTAACCTCCGTCCAAGGCGATGACGAACTGGCCGCCTTGGGGGAATCCTTTAACACCATGACCGGAAACCTCCGGACTTTGATTGAGACTGAACGAAAAGGAAAAAGCGAGTTGGAGAAATTATTTGAGAAGATCCGCGAAACGGTCAACAACCTGACCTCCTCCACATCGCAAATCCTGGAGGGAAGCACCCTCCGCGCGTCGGGAGCCCTGGACCAGGCCTCCGCGGTATCGCAAACCGTCAGCACGGTCGACCAGGTGCTCCAAACCGCGGAGCAGGCGGCCCAGAGGGCCAAGGTGGTGGCGGACTCGACCGTGCGGGCCATGGAAATCGGCAAGGCGGGGCGCCAGTCTGTGGAGGAAACCATTATTGGAATGGGCACGGTGAAGGAACAGGTTGAATCGATGGCGGAAAATATCCTGGCCCTGGCGGAACAGGCCCAAGCCATCGGCGAAATCATCGCCACCGTCAATGACATGGCCGAACAGACGAACCTGCTGGCTTTGAACGCCTCGATTGAAGCTTCCCGGGCTGGTGAGCATGGGAAGGGATTCTCGGTGGTCGCCGGGGAAGTCAAGGTTTTGGCCGACCAATCGAAAAAAGCCACCGCCCAGGTCCGGAAAATACTCGGGGAAATCCAAAAAGCCACCAACGGCGCGGTCATCGTGACCGAGGAGGGAACCAAGAGCGTGAACGCGGCCATCAAGGTCGTCCATCAAGCCGGTGAAACAATCCGCACCCTCTCCGATACCCTTACCGAGACTTCCCAAGCAGCGGCCCAGATCACGGCTTCGGCCGGCCAGCAGGCGACGGGAATGGCGCAGATCCACCAGGCCATGAAAAACATCAACGTGGTAACGGGGCAGAATGTCGCTTCCGCGGGGCAAACGGAAAAGGCGGCAAAAGACTTGAACTTGTTAGGCGGGCAATTACGGGAAATGGTGCTCAGCTACCGCGCGGGCAAAGCGGGATAACCCGCCGGATTGAACCGCCAAGTTCACCAAGGAAGGCGAAATAATAAAACAGGATTTGGAACGAACTTTAAACACCTTTATTTATCACCATTCTTGGCGTCCTTGGCGCCTGGGAGGTTCAATCGGTGTGACGGATTTTAAATTGGGGTTTTGACATGGATAAGGAAAAATTAATCGAGCGCCTGCTGGCGACCTTCCTGGAGGAGTTGGAGGAAGGCGTGCGCGTCCTCAACCGCAATCTATTGGCCCTCGAAAAGGCGCCGACGCCGGAGGAACGGGGGGAAATTCTCAAGACCCTTTTTCGGACGGCCCACAGTTTGAAGGGCGCCTCGCGGTCGGTGAACCTGACCGTGATTGAGGAAGCCTGCCATCGGATGGAGGAAATTCTCTCGAAAATCCGAGACGGCCTGGAATCCTTCACCCCGGAACTCCTGAAAATATTCTTCGAGGCCGCGGACGCGCTCGAAGGCGGGGCGGCCCTATTGCGGCAGAAAAAGACGCTGGAAGGGTCGGACCTGGAGGGCTTGATCCCGCGCATCGCCGTAAGGGGATCCGGCGCCGCTCCCGTCCTCCCTGAAATAGAAGCCGTCCCGCCAAAGATCCAGCCATTACGAATCGGGGAAAATTTCGTCAGGATTTCCCCGGAAAAGATGGACCGCCTGATGGTGGACAGCGGGGAACTCCTGACCGCGCGCCGCAGGGCGGAATGGCGGAACTCGGATTTAGCGGGGCTGATCGAGACCCTGGGGCATTGGAAGGAAGAGTGGAAGGTCGGGGAGAGGTATTTCCGTAAACTCCATTCCCCAAGGGCCGAGTCGGAAGAACCCATGAAGGCCCTCCCCAAGCGGGAAGCCCTCATTCTCCGTAGGGTGAAAGACCGGTTGAAGGATATGGAAAGCGGTCTGGACCGCCTGGCGAAAGGCATGGAAGGGGACTTCCGGACCCTGGAACAGACCTCAGGGCTATTGGATGAGGGAATCCGAAGGGCGCGGATGCTTCCCTTTTCCGAAGCTTGCGAGGGCTTGGAGAGGATTGTCCGGGACATGGCGGGGGTCAGCGGCAAGGAAGTGGAATTCATTCTCAAGGGCGGCGAGGTGGAATTGGACCGGGCCATTATCGATAAGCTCCGGGATCCGCTTTTTCATTTGATCCGCAACGCCGTGGACCATGGGTTGGAACCTCCGGGACAAAGAATCGAGGCCGGCAAACCGGCCAAGGGCAAGGTGGTAGTGGAAGCCTCGCTGAAGGGAAACCGAATTGAGATCGCCGTGAAGGATGACGGCCGGGGCCTGGACCTATCCGCCGTCCGCGAGAAGGCCCTCAAACGGGGCGGAGCCGAGCCGGAAACCGAACGGGAATTGGCGCGGCTGATCTTCACGCCAGGGTTTTCCACTTCCCGGATTGTCACTTCCTTCTCAGGGCGGGGGGTGGGCCTGGACGTGGTCAAGAGCCAGGTGGAATCGGTCCATGGATCGGTAGATTTTTCCTTTGAGCCGGGAAAAGGAACCTGTTTCATCATGACCGCGCCCCTCACCTTGACCACGATCCGCGCGCTGTTGGCCACCGCGGGAGGGCAAACTTACGCTTTCATCAGCTCCGCGGTGGAAGGGCTTTTACGGATTGATTCCAAGGACCTGCATGTTATCGAGGGCAAGGAAAGGGTTTTACTGAACGGCCAGGCACTTCCCGTGGCCACACTTTCCGAACTGTTGGGAGTGGAGGCTCGGGAGACGACCGGATCCCGTGGGAAGGCGCAGTCGGTGATCCTCTCCGCGGGCGACCGCAAGGCCGTGGTGGTAGTCGAGGAAATGATCGCGGAGCAGGAAATCCTGGTCAAGGCCATGGGCCCCTGTCTGCCGCGCCTCCGCCATTTTTCCGGGGCTACAATCCTTTCGACCGGGAAAATCGCCCTGATTTTAAACACGAGAAACCTTCTCAAAAGCGCCTTTGAAAAAAACGCATCCCAGGGTCTTTCCTTTTCTTCCGCCGGTCCGGCGTCCACCCTCCGAAAGCGCCTGCTGGTCGTTGATGACTCCGTCACGACCCGAAGCCTGGAAAAAAGCATTTTAGAGGGAGCCGGTTATGAGGTATGGGACGCGGCTGATGGAGCGGAGGCCTGGCGCATCCTCCAGGAAAAGGGCGCTGACTTGGTAGTGAGCGATGTTGAGATGCCCCGCATGGATGGCTTCACCTTGACCGAGGTCATCCGGGGATCCCAAAGGTTTCGGGACTTGCCGGTAATTTTGGTAACCGCACTGGAAAGCCCCAAAGACAAGGCCAGGGGTGTGGAAGCCGGCGCGGACGCCTATCTTCTTAAAAGCGCCTTTGGCCAAAAACAACTTTTGTCCGTTATTAACCAGCTTATATAGGAGGCTTATGATTCGCGTTCTTGTGGCGGACGACTCACCCACGACCCGGCAGTGGCTTGTTTCCATCCTGCGGGAGGACCCGGGGATTCAAGTGGTGGGCGAAGCCTGTGACGGCTTGGAAGCGGTGGAGTTGACCCTCAAGCTCCAACCGGACATCGTTTCCATGGATATCGTCATGCCTGAATTGGACGGTTTTGAGGCTACCCGCCGCATCATGTCGGTTATCCCGACTCCCATCGTTATTGTCTCCAACATTTCGAATGTTAAGGAAATCAGGGTCACCTTTCAGGCCCTCAAGGTAGGAGCCCTGACGGTTATCAAAAAACCCGGGGGTCCCGGCGCGGTTGATAACGAGAAGGACAGCTCCATCTATGTTTCAACCCTCAAGATCATGTCCCAAGTGAAATTACTCCGGCGCGGCCGTGATCCGGAGAAGGAAAAAACAACGACCGCTCCCAGGACCATCACCTCGAAATTCCCCGAGGGGAGGAGGGGACGGGTGGTCGCGATCGCGGCTTCCACCGGGGGTCCGGAGGCCTTGAACAGGATTTTTTCGGAGCTGCCGGGGAATTTTCCGGCTCCCATTCTGGTGGTTCAGCACTTGCCCGATGGATTCCTCCAAGGGTGCGCCGCCTGGATGAACGAGAACTCCCCCCTCCGCGTCAAGGTGGCGGAGGAGGGGGAGTCCCCCGAACCAGGCTCGGTTTATCTGGCGGGGAACGGCGCCCACTTGGGAATTTCCGACCTGTCGAAACTGGTGAACTCCAGCCAAGATCCGGTGGGCGGATTCCGCCCTTCGGGAACCTACTTGTTTGAGTCGGCCGCGAAGGTTTTCGGCTCCTCCACTTTGGCCATGGTCTTGACGGGATCGGGATCGGACGGCGTGGCCGGATTAAAATCCGTCAAGGCGGTGGGAGGGTGGATCATGGCCCAGGACGAGGAAAGTTCGGTCGTATTTGAGACGCCGGGAGAAGCCGTAAAATCAGGGCTCGTCAACCTGGTATTACCCCTGCCCGAGATAGCGCCGCTTTTGATCCAAATTATGTCATCCGAAGGAGGAGGAAAATGAACCTTTCATTTTTTGAACAATTATGATCCGCGTGCTCGTGGCGGAAGACTCGCCGACCACCCGCCAATGGCTGGTTTCCATTCTCAGGTCCGATCCGGAAATCGAAGTGGTGGGAGAGGCGAAGAATGGCCAGGAGGCCGTGGAACTAACCCACAACCTGCGCCCCCACGTGGTGGCGATGGATATCGTCATGCCGGTGATGGATGGGTTTGAGGCGACCAAACGGATCATGGTCGCCACCCCGACCCCGATTGTCATCATTTCCAACACGGTGGATGTGCGTGAAGTGAAGGTGGCTTTGAAGGCGCTGAAAGCGGGGGCCTTGACGGTTGGAAAAAAGCCGGGAGGGCCTGGAACCCAAGACAATGATTTGGAAAGTTCGATTTTCGTGTCCACTCTGAAGATTATGTCCCAGGTGAAAGTGGTCGGCCATTGGGCGGACAGGTCGATCCTAAAACCCGACGCAACTCCCTTGGCCTTCCTCCGAAAACTTCCCATCGGAAAGAAGGGCGGGATCGTCGCCATCGCGACCTCTACCGGCGGGCCGGCGGCGTTGAACAAGATATTTTCAGAGTTGCCCGGCGATTTTCCAGCGCCAATCCTGGTGGTGCAGCATATGGCCAAGGGGTTCATGGAAGGTTGCGCCACTTGGTTGAACGAAAACTCCAATCTTCGCGTCAAATTGGGCGAGGAAGGGGAGATTCTCGCGCCCGGCACGGTTTACATGGCGGGGGATGACCTCCAAATGGGAGTCTCCCAACACTCGACCCTGCACCTGACCTCCGCCGATCCGATCCTGGGCTTCCGCCCCTCGGGGACTTACCTGTTTGAGTCCGTTGCGAGGGCCTACGGGTCCTCGGTGCTGGCCCTGGTCTTGACGGGCATGGGATCGGACGGCGTGGCCGGCTTAAAGTCGGTTAAGGAAGCGGGAGGCTGGATCGTGGCCCAGGACCAGGATAGTTCAGTCGTTTTTGGGATGCCGGAAGAAGCGATCAAGTCCGGCCAAACCGACTTCGTCCTGCCTTTGGGGGAAATAGCCCCCCTGA
Source organism: uncultured bacterium (assembly GCA_964624625.1). Lineage (GTDB taxonomy): Bacteria > Oederibacteriota > Muellerivitia > Muellerivitales > Muellerivitaceae > PALSA-1180. The sequence continues at coordinate 28,018 of CAZUXW010000025.1, read as the reverse complement.
TGATGGAAATGATACCGGCCGAGGTTAAAAAATAATGGAACGTATTCTGATTATTGAGGACAGCCCCACCCAAAGGGAAAAGCTAAAGATCATCCTGGAATCGGAAGGCTTTGAGGTGTTCGCGGCCCAGGATGGATCGGAAGGCTTGAAAGCCGCCGGTGAGTCCGAGTTTGACCTGGTCATTTCCGATATCGTGATGCCGGGTTTAACCGGATATGAATTGTGCCGGAAGTTAAAATCGGAGGATGCCCTAAAACAGCTGCCGATCATCCTTTTGACCACCCTGAGCGATCCGATGGACGTCATCCGGGGATTGGAAAGCGGGGCCGATAATTTTATCACCAAACCCTATGAGCCGGAATTGCTGGTCCAAAGAGTGCGGAACGTCCTTGAAAATTGGCGGCTGAGGGCTGAGGGCGAGGACCGGGGCGGCGGTATTGACGTTTTTTTTCTGGGTCAAAAATTCACCATCAAATCGAACCGGCAGCAAATCCTTTATCTTTTGATTTCAACCTTTGAGGACACGGTTCGGACCAATAAACTCCTCCTCGAAAGCCAGGAGCAGCTGACGGAAGCCAAGGAAAAAATCGAGAGGTACGCCAAACTTCTGGAAGGGAAGGTCCAGTTTACCGAGGAAAAGTACAGGCTCTTGCTGGAGCATGCCACCGACGCGGTCGTGGGAAGCGACTTGTCGGGAAGGATTTTCAGCTGGAACCGGGGGGCGGAAACCATGCTCGGGTACGGTTCGGAGGAAATCGTTGGAAAGCCCGCGGTCCTTCTGGTCTTGCCTGCCCGAAAAGACGAGATGGAGGCCATGAGGGAGTCGGCGGCGAAAGAAAAGGAGGTGCCGAACTTTGAAACGGTGATGGTGAGAAACAACGGGGACCTGGTTCAAGTGTCCGTGGCGGTCTCCCCCATCAAGGACTCCAAGGGGAAAATCATCGGGTTATCCACCATTGCAAGAGATATCACGGAGATCAAACTCGCCCAGGAATCCATGAAAAAGTACGAGGAGCAGATGAAGCTGTCCCAAAAAATGGACGCGATAGGCCGCTTGGCGGGGGGGGTAGCCCACGATTTTAATAATCTGTTGAGCGTGATCGGGGGCAATAGCGAGTTCATCAAGGCGTCCCTTCAGAAAGGCGATTCCCGGTTAGAGGAGGTTGACGAAATTGAAAAAGCCGTTCAGCGTGGCGCCGAATTAACCAGGCAACTTTTGGCCTTCGGAAAAAAACAAGTGTCCCAGCCGCGGTTGATTAACCTCAATGAGCTGAGTTCGGAGATGAGCAGGATGTTCAAGCGGTTGATCGACGCTTCCATTGATTTTGCCATTCTCCAGGACAAGGATTTAAAACTGATCCAATCCGATCCTGGCCAAATCCAGCAGGTCATCGTGAACATGGTTTTAAACGCCCGGGACGCCATGCCGAAAGGCGGACAGTTGATTATCATCACTAAAAACGTGGAGTCGACCCAAGTCCAGGAAGTGAGCGGGTTAACCATCGATCCCGGCTCCTACGTCTGCCTATCGGTGACCGATACGGGCATTGGAATGGACGAGGACACCCAAAAACACTTATTTGAGCCGTTTTTCACCACCAAGGGTGAAAAGGGAACGGGATTGGGATTGGCGACCGTTTACGGAATCGTTAAGCAATGGAACGGGCACTTGCGGCTCCAAAGCTTACCCGGGGTGGGAAGCACTTTTTCCATTTATTTTCCCGCGGTCCAGGAATCGGCCGCTTTGGAAAAGGAATCGAAACCACCTTCCTTGGCGGCAAAAGGAACCGAAACCATCCTGGTGGCCGAGGATTCGGAACAGGTGAGGAAGATCGTGGTTCGGTCCATGGAAAGCTACGGCTACCGCATTTTGGAGGCGGCCAATGGGATCGAAGCGATGGAAAAAGTGAAGAACTACAAGGATGTTATCCATCTTTTAATCACCGACACGGTCATGCCCAAGATGAACGGCAAGGAGTTGGCCGAACAATCGGTGAAGATCCGCCCCGACATGAATGTTCTGTTTATGTCGGGCTACCCGCAGGATGTCCTTTCCCAGCAGGGGAGCCTTGATCCCTCCATCCATTTGATCCAAAAGCCCTTTACGAACGAGGAGTTGGCGGCCCGGATCCGGGGGGTGCTGGACGGAAAATCGAAACGCCTCATTTCTCACGAATGATAAAAAAGTATCAAATTGATAGTTCGGCCCGATGGAAAAAATGTTTATATTTTTTCCGAGTCTTGCATTGGGCGGCTGCTGGAATCCATACTGGTTCCACGCAGAAATTCTTTTCAACGAATCCAAAAATTTATTGAAATATTTTCAACGTTTACCGAAGAAGGTAATGCCGGCAATTAATCATTTGAATAAGAAAGAGGAAATCGCGACATGAGGAAATTATTGACGTTGGTGATGGGAATCTTGTTTTTGACGGCGACGGGTTTAGTTTTGGCGGAAGACGCGGCGAAGTTGGAAAATGACAGGGACAAGGCCGAGAATAAGGTCGGCGTGGACAAGAAAAACCTCGAGTCTTCCAACAAGGAAATCAGCGAAAACAAGGACGCGATTCAGGAGCACAACAAACAAATGACCGGTGAGAAGAGGGCCATCCGGCATCACAAGAAGAAATTGGCCGAGCACCGGGCTGAGTTGAAGGACGCCAAGGCCGAGGGCGACGTGAACGAAGCCAACGACAAAAGGGCGGACATCAAGAACGACAAAAAGGAAATCAACAAAGACGTCAAAGCCTTGAAGAAGCACCGCGCGCACAGGGCCAAAAAAGTCGATGAGTTGAAGGATGAGCGCGGCGAGAACCACGATATGGGCAAGAAGCTGGACAAGAGCGAGCAAAACCTGCAGAAGGCCAATGAGAAGGTCGAAGACAAGAAACAGGAAGGCGCGGCTAAGTAATTTTAACGTCCTAAAATTGTCTTTGTAGGGCGGGTGTCCCAAGACGCCCGCCCTATTTTTTTACCGCCGAGAAAGAGCAAGGCAGTCCATGAATCCGCCGTCCAAATCAAAAATCGAATTCCTTCCGGAAGTTTCCAGACGGGTTGTCCGGTTCGAATTAGCCCCCTCCACTATCATTACGCTCGCCGCGATTTTCGCGACCCTGTGGTTCCTATTCAAACTTTTACCCATTCTTCTCGTCCTTGTCGCGGCTTTTTTCATGGTGGGGACCTTCAATCCCGCCGTTCATTGGATGGAAGAGAGGCGCGTCAATAGAGGGCTCTCCATCGGCATTGTTTTCGGATCCCTGCTGATTCTCGCCCTGGCGGTCGCTTTCCTCACCATCCCGCCGCTTTTGGCCCAAACCTCGTCCATTATCGAGCAGGAACCGATTTTGCGGGCTCAATTGGCGGACCGCCTCGCCGCCTATCCCTTAAGCGAAGCCCTGGCAAAATGGCTCCGTAATTTCAAATATGGGGGGCCGGTCAATACGGCCGGGGCCACGGCCTTCGCCTATTCCATGCAGGCATTGGAATTTATGGCCTATTCCATGAGCGCCATTTTTTTAGCCCTTTACATCATGATCGACAGGGACCGCTTAAGGGGCGGGCTTTTCGCGGTGGTCCCGCGATCCCACCACATCCGCCTGTCCCGCGTCCTGATGAACCTGGAAACGATCGTGGGAGCCTACATTCGGGGACAGCTGATTACCAGCGTCTCGGTCGGCATCTTTATCCTCATCCTTTTGGTGGCTTGCGGCGTCCAGAACGCCATGGCCTTGGCCGTTTTCGGGGCCGTTGCCGATGTCCTGCCCTATATTGGAATTTTCCTCCCGATGGCGACAGCGGTGCTCTCAGCGGTGCCCCAAGGCCCGGTAGTCACGATCGTGGTGCTGGCTCTCATGCTTTTCTACATGGAGTTTGAGAGCAGGGTCCTGGTTCCCAAGGTTTACGGCCAAGCCCTTCGCCTGCCTTCCACCGTGGTACTTTTTTCACTTTTGGCGGGAGGCACCTTGATGGGCGTGGCAGGGGCTTTGCTGGCTCTTCCCTTCGCGGCCGCGGCCATGATGCTCATCGAGGAACTAAGGGTTCAATTGCCGGGGGTGCAGGAACAGGTGGCGGATGAAATCCTGCGGGAAAAGGATGACAGGGGAGAGGAAGAGTACGAGCGCCGGACCGAGGGCGTGTCGGCGGAACAATCGGCCGCCATCGCGGTGGAAATCTCGGGGGACCGGGTGAAAGAAGAAAATGAATTTTTGAAAAGGGAAACCTAAATTCATGAAGCTCACGGCATTCTGGAGGGGCCCCAGGTTTGACCCCCGGCCAAGCCTGGGTTTGGTCCTGTTGTGCTTCGCGGCGGGATGCGCCGGCCTTCCGTCCCACTATGTGCGGGTGGTCCCGGCCCCGGCAAGGAATTTCCCCCCGGTTAAAACCAGCCTCGTGCGCCTCCCCGTGGAAGTGACTTTCCCCAAGGGCGGGGATATGGTCCGGCACCTCACCAACTTCATGAAGGGCGGGTTTCAACAATTAAAGCCGGATTTTCGGGGGGCGCCGGGGCTCAACTGGAAATCCCACATGAGGGATCTCTGGGCCAAGATGCAGGCTCCTATCTATTTGGACAAGGGCCTCTGGCTTCTGATCAGGCCCGAGACCATGAGCATCGGAAGAATGAGGACCGACCTTAAAAGGAGGTTGACCGCCCACACGGTTTTGGAAATGACGGCGGCTCCGGAAATCATATTCGGGGATAAGCCCTCAACGATCAACCGAATCATGCCGCCTTTCGGCCGATTCCAGCCCGGACCTGGAATTTTTCAGGCCATGAGCAACACCAGGATCAGCTACAAAGAGGCGAACCAATATTTCCGGGACCCCCGTTTGAAATTGAACGGAATGGTCCTCCCTGGAACGGGGGAGCGAAAGCTGACTCTGAAAGGAATCAGGCTCTATGGATCGGGCGGTAAGGTGATCGCCGAAGTTAAACTTCAATACAACCCGCCCATCATCAATTTCACCGGGAAGCCGGCCAAGATGACCGTTTATTTAAGGGGCACCCCCCGTTACCTTCCGAAACAAAGGGTGTTCGACTTGCCGGACCTGGATTTTGACGTGAAATCGAACGATCTCATGGTTCAAATCGCCGATTTTATTTTCAAGTCGGATTTCAAAAACGAATTGCGCAAAATCGCTAAACTGCCAATTGGATTGAAGATGGATATCATGAAAGAAAAAATGAACAAGGCCTTGAACCGCCCCTTGGGACGCTTCACCCGCCTCCATACCCAGGTGGATTCCTTCAACGTGCTGGATGGATTCGCGGACAATGAGGGAATTGAGGTCCGCCTTTCCATCATGGGAACCGCGACCATGGAAGTCATCTGGAATTGATCCAGTGAAAACAGTTGCGGAGATGGTCCGGGAGGATTTTGCGACAAAATGGAATCCTTGTTCCGGGTAAATCCGCGGTAAATGGTTTTTTACCTATCAAATAGCGCTCGACCCTATCTTATTGATCGCCCGACGACAAAGGCTTGGGGATAACTTGCCTTTTCAAGGCTCATTTCTTGCTTTACCCAACAACTTGCCGTGTGGAAGGTTCATGAATAAAAGGAGTCTCCAATGAAATTTAGAATTTTAATCCGCGGGATGGCAATGATCCTGTTCGCGGGAATCGCAGGGATGGGACGGGCGGAAGAGGACAACCGGGTGATGGGAAAGCTGGGGCAAAACGGCCCCGAGGGATTTTTAAGAACCGTTTCTTTTTACCTGGTTTTCAGGGGCAACCAAGTCGAGAACATGCCGGCCCTGCCCTGGGGCGAGGAAACCAGGATCTACTCCAAGGTTTGGGATGATCTCTACCTGCAAGCCACCACCGAGTCGAACGGGAGGGATACCCAGGGCTACTTATTTGCATTTACCAAGGATGAGTTGGACCAGAAACCGGCTGGATTGAAGGAATCCAGGGATGTCCCTACCCTGCGCGAAATCACAGCGGCGGATTTCCGTACGGAGGACAACTTCTCGGCTCGTCCCCTCAAGGCCGGACTGGGAACTCCAGAGGATCGCGGCGCGCTTAGGTTGATCCATTACGACAATTTTGACGTGGAAATCAGGGTCTTGGAATTCTCCATCGGTGACGCGGGCCTGAAGCGAAAGCCTTATTTCAAAACCCTCTCCTGCCTGGTCACGGTCAGCGAACGAGGGCCGGCCGGGAAGGAAAAACCATGAAAAAAACGACCGCCTTCCTTTTAACCGCATTTTGCTTCTGGGGTGCCTTTGTCCAAGCCCAGGAAGACCGGGTCAAGGGCAAGGATAAGCCGGGAAGGAAGCCGGCGTCCGCCCCCGCAGTTCGGACGGCTCCCAGGGCAGGAACCAACCGGCCCGTAAGGGTCCGCCAGCCCGTAACGATAAAAATGAGCCGCCCCAGCCCTAATGCCCAAAACCATCCGTCCCAGCAGCCTTCTTACGGACGGATCCAGCCCAACCGGCGGGCCCAACAGCCCCCAGCGGCAGTCCAGGCGCCGGCCTTCCAAACCCAGGCCCTCCGCCGGCAGGGAAATGTCCCAACGCCAAAGGCCAGGTCCGCCAAGGCGGTCCATCATCACGTCTACACACAAGGTTATGTCCGCAAGAAGTTGTCGAAGATCGGAGTGAAGACCGAACCACTCTATATCACGGACCGTTCGGAGATTGTGTCCTCCGATCGGGCCCATTCTATCGTTCGGATTCCCCGGACCGGACCCAAGGGCGAAGCCTTCAAGGGAGCATTGGTCTCCCCGAGGAAGTTTAACATCGACTTGGTGAGGCGACAGATGGCCATCGCCAACCATCCCGCATTTCTCCAGCAAATCGAGAAGGAAAACCGTAACGAGAACGAGAGGAACCGGATGTATTGGCATGGCGGAGCTGGTTTTGACTACGCCTACACCCACTATATCGACGATTCGGGGTTCCATTGGTACGGTTGGTACAGGGGCGACCAATTTTTTTGGACCCGCAATTATAACGGCCGTTGGTGGTGGTATGACGAGGGCTTCAACCGCTGGTGTTTCTACAACGATGATTATTGGTGGTGGCAGGATCCCTACCACGTGGGCGAGCTATACGTCTATAACGACGACGGCTATATCCCCGCCAACAGCGCCAATGACCCAGTTGTCGTGAGCGGAGCGGATGAGGCCAATGACGCGGTTTATGACAGCCCGGACGGAACCAGAAGGGTGAAACTGGCCCCAACCGGGGGCGACGCCTTTTTGTATGACCGGGCCGATCCGCCTGCCTTTGACCCGATCTACCTCGCCTCGGGCGTCCAGACCATCCAATTCTCGAGCCCTGGCAGCGGCAGACCCCTGGAGATCATCTTGAAATTAAGCGACGGGTCCTTCGATATGTTTGACGGCGAGGGAAGGCCATTCAATTCGGATATGTCCGATGGAAACCAGTGAGGAAAAATGACGTTTAAGTTGTTTCGAGGAGTCAAGATGAGAAAATTATTCGTTTTTTTGGCGGGATTTTTATTTTTGACAGCGTCGGGGCTGGCGCTGGCGGATGAGGGGTACCGCGAGGACCGCCATGAGGGAGTCCGCGTCATCGTCGCGCCAACCAAACACCACCATCCCCGCCGGCGCCGCGTTAAGGTTGTCCGCCAGGGGGTTGAACTCAAGGTTGGAATAGGGGTTCATGACAACCGGTGGCATTACGACCATGATTATGATGATCATTGGCGCGCGAGCCACCGTTGGCACGAAGATCGGCATGATTGGGATCGTTGAAACCCATTTCAGGGAAGTGATCAGCCCTTCGAATCCTGGAGGTATTAAAAAACCAACCTCATCAGGTTGGTTTTTTAATTTCGGATCCCGGAAAGCGGGGAAGCTAGCCGCCGGGATATCGCGTCATCGCTCCCTGGCTTGGGAACCCGCAAGGCCCGGCCCTTGTCGTGACGGCAAGAACTAGGTGTAATTCTCAAAGGCCCCATCGGAAACGCGGGCGACCCGGATATTGTTGACGACCTTGAGGACCCCGGCGATTTCATGGACCATTGTGGTAATGGCCCGCTTGGTCTCGAATTCATTGGCGGTGCCGGTCAAGGACACGACCCCCGCCTTGACTTGGACATGAATATGGGAGCCCATTTCCCGGATGTGGCGGATAATCAGGGCTTCCAATTCGACGTCCTTCGGGTCCGATTTCGTTTCCATTTGAGACCTCCGGAAATTTTAAATTTGATTTACTTCTTTTTCTTGGCAAGGGGCCTTGGTTTCAGGGCCAGCCAAAGGCTCCCCGCCAAAACTCCGGCAGCGGCGGCGAGGGCCACGGCTTTTTTGGGGTTTTTCTCGATGTAACGCTCGGCCCCCTTCTCGAATTTGTCGAAAGCCTGTTTTGCGGAAGAGAGTTTCTTTTTTGAGAGATTGAGTCCGGACTGGAGTTTCTTCCCGTTTTTGGACGCCATTACTTTCTTTTCCAAAAGGGCCAGCTTATCCTTGCCTTCTTTTAAATATTGGAGGGTTTGCTCCTTAAGCTTTCCGCTGTTTTTTCCGTCTTTTCCCGCCATTAAGCCCAATTTTTTCAACATCTCTTCGCTCGTCATTTTCTTATTCTCCGTGTTTTTGATTTTGCCGCTGAAACCACAACCCTAAAAACAATAATCCGCACATTCCGCCCCCGGTAAAAACAGCTCCGCGGGGAACGCCGCCGTAATCCATCGCCAGGAATAACAATCCGAGAATCAGGGAGGCCAAGCTCATGAAAAGGGAAAGACTCAACACGACCGTTTTAATCAGCCACCATCGCAGGGCCGTTTTATGTTTTTCCGTGGTTATTTTCAAACGGCGCTCAAGGGATAAGAGGCTTTTAAAAAACCCCAAAGCCCATCCCCCTAAACCGTTAAAGTCCGGGATCTTTTCCGCCGGCGGCCGTCGCATTCGAACCAACTTTCTGTTGAAGACTTGGTCTTACTAGAGAGCAAGAAACAAGCCGTGGATTGGAAGGCATCCGGCTTCAATCGCTCCGCAATTGATGGATTCGCCCGTCGAAAAATCAAATTGGGAATTGGGCTATCGATTTGATCGCCCGCCGAACGATGGAATCGAGGGTCGAATTATTGGGAAGGCGCCTAAATCCAATTTGGGGGATAGACCGAGGCTTTGGGGATGGGATTCACCACGGGATCGCCCGGTACGCAACTTGCACTAGGGAGGGCAAGGCGCCGTCGTTCGGAACTGCCGGAAGATAATTCAATCATGGTTAAAGGAGCGGTAAATGTACGTCTCGAACAGTTTGCATGATTTCATTTGGTTTTTAGTCGTGGGAGGTTTAGCCGGATGGCTGGGAAGTGTCTTGGTCACGGGCGGGGGTTTGGGTATTTTCGCGGATATTGCCGTAGGTGTGGCGGGGGCTTTTTTGGGTGGTTTTATCGCCAACTCCCTCAATTGGTACGTTTACGGGTTTTGGGGGGTCCTGGGAGTTTCAATCATGGGAGCCGTGATTTTATTGGTCATTTTCCGCGGATTCTTCGGGTCGAAGCGGAAGATTCAAATTAATTAACCGCTTCACCGGGAAAAACCCCGGGGCGGTAAAAAAAATAAAGGAGAAGGTAATGAAAATTCAATGGAAAAAGGCGTTAGTGGCAGCGGGGTTGGCTGGTTTTACGGCTGTGCCTTTCACGGCTCTGGCCGATGGCTTCAACTTCAACGTCAAGGTGGGCGACGATAATGAAGCCCATTATCACTTTAGGGACCGGAAGGCTCACCATAATCCCCAGATGCTGATGGCGGCAAAGTCGCTGGCGGAGGCCAAGAACCACATTTGGTACGCCGGCAGGGATAACAGCGGCCACCGCGCGAGGGCCATCCAAAACATTAATATGGCGTTGGATGAAATCAGGGCGGTTGAGGAAATGGATCACCCTGGCCGTGATGGTCGGGACAACCGGGATAACCGGGATAACCGCGGCGATCGTTAATCTTCGCCCCGTTTTTGGAATGGAAAGCCGCTCCCTGGTGGGCGCGGCTTTTTTTATATAAGGCTGCTGGAGGAGTGGGTCTTCGAAAGGAGGGGCGATGAAAGGACGGACCGTAAGGTTAGGGGCTTGGTTGGGGTGGATGAGCCTAACGGCCGCCTTCGCGGCGAAAAAAACATGGGCGCCAACCAACCGGGGGAAAAGGGAGGTCTTTTTCGCGGTTGTTTCAACGATGGCCATTATCTTTTTAATCATCCTGGAGTCCCTCCAATACTTCGGCGGCCAAAGGCCGAGCGGCGGTGGTAAAAGCACGGAAGTCGGGGCCCCTTGAAATCCAAGAAAAAATCAATTTCCGAAAAGTTTTGGCGGCCATGGGAGGGTGAAAAATTCTATTTCAAAGGGGACGACTATTTTAAGGACGTTTTGAGCGCCATCCGCCGGTCCCGCCGCGGGGTGGATTTTGAGGTATATATTTTCGAAAAGGGGATTCTCGCCGATCGGGTGGCCTCCGCGCTTGTCCGGGCGGCGCGCCGGGGGGTGAGGGTGCGCCTGCTGGTGGACGGGATCGGATCCCCAAACGCCATGGACGAATACGGGCATCGGTTTAAGAAGGGCGGAGTCCGGTTCCGGGTTTACCGTTATCTGCCCCCTGTTCTCTCCTGGTTTCCCCGGCTTTTCGGCTCCCTGCTCCAAGGCAAGACGGTTTTCCGTTTGCGGAGTTTTTGGCTTCGGTTTAACCGGCGAAACCACCGGAAACTGGTGATGGTGGATGGGGACAAGGTTTGGCTGGGGGGATTCAATGTCTCCGATGAACACCTGGAGGAAGTTTCGGGAAGAAGAGCCTGGCGGGACACGGGATTGGGACTGTCGGGAGTCCGGGATAGGGCCTTCCGCCTGGCCTTCAACACGGCCTGGTACGACAAGGTCCACCGGAGCCTTTGGCGACGGGCCCGCGCCCAGTTGATCGCCTGGTTATCCCGGAAATCCAGTTCCCATTCGGTGCAAATCAACGCCACCCGCAGGCTTCGGAACCGGTTCCACCGCCATCTGCTTTTCCGTTTGAAGAACGCCCGCCGGAGGATTTGGGTCATTACCCCCTATTTCATACCGGCCCTCCCGGTCCTTCGGGCCCTGGTACACGCCTCCCTCAAGAACCGGGATGTCAGGCTCATTCTCCCTGAAAAGTCCGATGTCCCGTTCGTTCGATGGGCTTCCATGACTTTTTTTCCGCCGTTATTAAAGGCTGGTTGCCGGATATTTGAGTACCGGAAAAGAGTGCTCCACGCGAAAAGTCTGGTGGTGGATAATTGGGCGCTGGTGGGGTCGAGTAACTTCAACCACCGTAGTTTCCTGCTCGACTTGGAGGTTGATGTGGCGGCCCACCATCCATCATCCCTGAAATCCTTGGAGCGCCAGTACGCTTCGGACTTCAGGCAAAGCCGGGAAATATTCCTGGCGGACCTGGAAATCCGGCCCTTTTGGGGCCGTCTTTTGACCTGGCTTTTTTTCCATCTGCGCCATTGGATCTGAATGGAAAGGGTCAGGGCCTTGGGGTCCTTGGATTTTTCCGGGTTTTTCCCAGGGTCGCTTGAATCAGCCGGTTGCGGCCATTTTCCTTGGCAATATAAAGAGCCTTGTCGGAAAGGCTGATCAGCTGAGGGTAGTTAAAACCGGCCGTCTCCCAGCTTGTTGCCGCGCCCAGGCTGACGGTAAGAGGCACCCGCTTGCGGCCATGGGTCAATAGCATCTTTTCGGTTTCCGCGCGGATACGCTCGCCCACGATCTTCACCTCATCATTGTCGCAGTGGGGAAGAATCACCAAAAATTCCTCGCCGCCATAACGGGCGGCCAAATCCCCGTGCCGGATATATTTTTTGACAAGGGCGGCAAATGACGCCAGGACATAATCCCCATAGGGATGCCCGCAGCCGTCATTGATCCGCTTGAAATGATCCAGGTCCATCATCAGGCAGGAGATAGGCTGCCGGTTGGTCCGGTGCTTGCGGAACTCTATTTTAAAATGATCGTGCATGTACCGGTGGTTGCCTAAACCGGTCAGGGGGTCGGTCAGGACCTGGCGGGTCAATAGCCGGTTGAGGCGGGTGATGGTATCAGTCCGACGGCCCAGGAAAAATCCGAGAAAGGAGAAAAAAGCCCCGGTGCAGGAGAGGGTCAAAATAAAGTAGGCCAAATGATTCCGCAAAGCCGACGCAAGGAATTCGGGGAGTTGGACGGAAGCGTGGGGTGAAAACCAAAGCATCAAGACGGCGCCCAGGGGCGCCCAAAGACCCAAGAGTAAACCGATGAGGGTGTAAAGGAATATTTTTCTCATGAGGACTCTCATCCTAGCCATCGGGGGCGGGAATAGTAAGGGGCTCGATTGGATTTTCGCGGGAAGCGGCGCCGAAGGCGGCTATCAATTCGAGAGGAAAATTCGGGGGAACGGAAAAGATAATGGGTCCAATGGACTGGAAAAATTCAACGGCCTGCTAAACTCAATCATCCTTACAAGGCGGGTTCCACTTGAATATTCCGGTCCGGCGTAAAATTGTATTGAGTTTCACCGGAGCCATGGCGGTTCTTTCGGTGCTTTTCATGATTGGCACCCTCAGTCTCAAGCGCCTTCAGGATAGTTATGTGAAGGTATCGCACAGCTACGAGGTGATTGCCCGTATCCGGTTGATGGAGGCCGACCTCCATGAAACCCAGGCGGGCCTCCGGGGGTGCCTGCTCACCCAGCAGCCCGCATTCCTGGAAACGGCCAAGACCCATCTTTCATTAATCGGGAACGACGCTTTTGAGACGGCCCGCTTGACGGTTGACAATCCCCGGCAAAGGGAAAGCCTTGAAGAATTAAGGCCCCTGCTGGCGGAAACCGCCGGCCGAATCCAGGAAAATATCCGGCTCTGTTCCCGGGGGCATTTACGGGAGGCCCTGAAACTATTCCGGTCCGGCAGCTTGAGCCAGGACAACCAAAGGTTGCAGGCGATCATCAACCAAATAGTCCGCGAGGAACAAACCCTGCTGTTGGAAAGGGAGAAGACCGTGTCCGGGCGCGCCCGATTCGCCCTAGTCATGTTTATATTTGGATGTGTTTTTTTCATGTTATTTTTTCTGGCCGCAATGTGGCTCATCAACAGGGAAATAAGGCAGAAAGAGGCGTTTCAGAAAAATCTCCAGTTGGAAGAATACCGCTTGTTCCAATTCCTGGAGGCGGTGCCTTTGGGAATATTTGTCGCGAAAAAGACAGGTCAACCCTATTACGCCAACCGGCAGGCGGAGAACCTGCTGGGAAAAGGCATTCTCCCGAATGCATTGATCGAAGACCAGGCCAAGCTATACCGGCTCTTTCGGGCGGGAACGGGGGAGATTTTTCCCACAGAGCAACTTCCATTGGTAAGGGCGATCAAGGGAGAAAAAACAATGACGGAGGACATTGAAATCCATCAACCCAACGGGACCGTTGTTCCCGTCCAAACCTGGGGGACGCCCGTCGTAAATCCGTCCGGTGAGATCCAATACGCCATGGTGGTCTTTAACGACATTACGGAACGCAAGCAGGGCGAGGAAATGAAGCATAACCTCATTTCCGTCGTGTCCCATCAGCTGAAGACCCCCGTGGCTGAGATCAACGGTTATATCGAGAACATGTTGGACGGGATCACGGGTGAGTTGGGGAAAAAACAAAGGACTTACCTCTCGGACATGAGGGAAATAGGCCTCAACAATTACCGCCTCCTCTCGGACCTCTTGAACATCTCCAAAATCGAGCGCGGTCTTTTAAGCTCGGATCCGCAAAAAATTTCCCTTTTAACCATCGTGAGCGGAGCCTTGAGGGATTACGAGAAATCCGTCGAGAAAAAGGGCTTGACCCTGACCTTGGAAGGCATCGGCCGAGAATGGGAGGTGATGGCGGATCCGGATAAGTTGATCGAGACCCTGCGGAACGTCGTCAGCAACGCCATCAAATTTACCGACAAGGGCGGCATCACCCTTACCGCCGAGAAGGTCGGCTCCTTTGTTCATCTGAAAATTCAAGACACCGGCTCCGGCATCAGCGACGCCTCTCTGGCGCAGCTTTTCTCCCGAAAAATGATCCTGGGAACGGAGTCATCCCGGGCTGGAGCGGGGCTGGGGCTTTATGTGGCTAAAACTTTCATGAAGCTTCAAGGCGGTGATATCACGGCTTCGACCGAGAAGGGAAAGGGGAGCTGTTTCACCTTGATCATTCCCAGCGCGTGAAAACTACGGGAGAAGGCGCGTGAAAATTATTTTGGCGGCCGCTTGGGGAAACGGCGGAAAGACCGCATTCGGGATTTAACCAACCTATCAAAATGATTGTTTGGCGCGTCCGATTATATTTCCGCCGCCTTGCCCCGGCGCCTGGAATTTGTCCCCGGATGTGTTAGTCTGGCCCCAGGCTTTGAAAACGCCCCCCTATGACCCGATTCCTCCCAAAATTTAAACGCCGGCTCGACTCGCTTTTTTCATTCTCCTCCCTTGCCGACAAACCCCAGGAAGATCCCATCCGCTCGGAACTATTCAGCGTCGAGCGGTTTGACCAGCACGCCAGGTCCCTGGCGGAAGCGCAAATAGTCACGGATGATCCCGCCGCGGGGGTTCCGCTTTACCCCCGGTTAAGGGAAAACGAGAAAATCCTCCGTGAGACCTTCCGCTATTTGACCCTTGAAGCTGAAAAAAAGAAACGGATCAATCCCGCCGGCGAATGGCTGATCGATTCCTTTTACGTGGTGGAAGAACAGCTTCGGGACATCCGGAGGTACCTGCCCCATGATTTTTATAATGAACTCCCGAAACTTTCCAAGGATTTTTTAAAAGGTTATCCCCGCGTCTATGGGTTGGCCTGGGCTTATGTGGCCCACACGGACAGCCGGTTTGACCCGGAATCACTGGTCCACTTTGTCCGTTCCTACCAGAAGGTCCAGCCACTCGCCATTGGCGAGCTTTGGGCCTTGGCCATCACTTTGCGGGTGGTGATGGTTGATAACTTGAGGAGGATCGCCCTTTACTTGGTCACCTCGCAGGAGGCCCGGCGGGACGCGGACTCTTTCGTCGATGAGCTGTTGGGTTTAATCGAGGAATCCTCGGAAGCGTCCCGTCCCTCCGCGGCGAAACTTCAGCGGCAATCCGCCCATCCTGCCTTCTTGGTCCAGCTTCTCCAGCGCCTCCGGTACCAGGATCCGGCCGGCACCCCGGCGGTCCGGTGGCTGAACGAAAGGCTTGCGGCGGGGAAAACGACCGCCGAGGAAATCGTAGCCTCCGTCCACAGCCGTCAGGCCGCCAACAACAGCACGGTTCGGAACATCATTACCAGCTTTCGGACCATGACTTCCTTTGATTGGCAGGAATTCTTCGAAGAAGTGAGCCTGACGCAGGAGATATTATTAAGCCATCCCGCCTTCCACCGGATGGATTTTAAGACCCGCAATAGTTACCGGTCCGCGGTAGAGGAGCTGGCCCGGGGATCCAAAAAAGACGAATTGGAAATCGCCCGTTTGGCGGTCGAAAAAGCCGGCGGGTTGGGAGGGGAGGAAGAGGGATCGGAACGCCGCCGGGATCCCGGTTATTACCTATTCGCCGAGGGCCGCAGGCGGTTCGAACAGGAAATCGGATATAGGGTATTGTTGAAAAACCGGTTTCTCCGTCTTTGCACCGACCACCCAGCCCTGGCCTATCTGGGCAACGTTTTTTTGCTTCCGGTCATTCTCCTCGGGATCACGGCGATTCTCAACCCCGGCCTCGCGGTTCCCGATCTGATAATCCTGCTGGCCTTCGGATTTTTTCCCGCCGGCGACCTCGCGGTCGATTGGGTCAACCGTTTTGTCACCGGGATGGTGCCTCCACGCCACTTGCCCCGCCTGGAATTCCCCGAAGGCCCCCCGGCCGACTTCAGGACCTTTGTGGTGGTTCCCACCTTGTTGGGGAAGGCGGATGAAATTCCGGATCAGCTTGAGAAACTAGAGGTGCATTTCCTTTCCAACCCCGAGGGGGATGTCCGGTTCGCCCTCCTCACCGATGAGCCGGATTCGATGGGGGAAGATTCCCCCGGGGACGGGAACAGGGTCCTGCCAGCCCTTCAAGGGATCGCCAGGCTCAACGCGAAACACGGGCCCGCGCCGGGCGGGGGCGTCCGATTTTTTCTTTTCCATCGAAAAAGGATTTGGAATCCCTCGGAAGGAAAGTGGATGGGATGGGAGCGGAAAAGGGGGAAGCTCCATGAGTTCAACCGCCTTTTACGGGGCTCGTCGGACACGACCTATTTCAACCAGGACGGCTCCCCGGTCGTTGTCCCGCCCGGCGTCCGTTATGTCATCACGCTGGACGCCGACACGAAACTTCCCCCGGGCGTGGTCAATCAGCTGGTGGGTATTTTGGCCCATCCCCTCCACCGGGCCAGGCTGGATCCAAGGCTTAAAAGGGTCGTCGAGGGTTATGGAATCCTCCAGCCCAGGGTCACGGCATTCTTGCCGGGAAGGAACGAAAAATCCGTTTTTCAAAAGTTGTTTTCCGGCGAATGCGGTATCGACCCCTACGCCTCGGCGGTGTCGAATGTTTACCAGGATTTGTTCGGCGAGGGCAGTTTTTCCGGAAAGGGGATTTACGACGTCGACGCCGTTGAAAAATCCCTGGAAGGCCGGATTCCCGAGAACAGCCTGTTAAGCCATGACCTGTTCGAGGGCGCCTTCGCCCGGTGCGGTTACGCGAGCGACCTGGAATTTTTTGAGGAGTTTCCGTCCCATTCGGAAATATCCAATACCCGGAACCACCGTTGGATCCGGGGGGATTGGCAGCTGCTGCCCTGGATCTTCGGGCGGAAAGGCGCGGATCTTTCGGTCCTTTCGAGATGGAAAATGATCGACAACTTGCGGCGGAGTCTTTCGCCCGTCGGCACGGTCGGCCTGGTCCTGGTCGCTGGCTGCCTTCCCGGGGCCGATCCGGTGGTCTGGATCGGCTTGGCCTTGGCCGGATTATCCCTCCCGTCCCTGGTTCCTTTTTTCGGGAATTGTATATTTTGGAGACGGCATCTTCATTGGCGGGACCGGCTGGAAGGGATCAAACGGGATTTTCTCATGGGAGGAGGCCAGTTCGTCGTTAACCTGGTCCTGGTTGCCCACCGCGCCTGGATGCATTTGGACGCGGTCATCCGGACCCTTTGGCGCTTATGGGTGAGCCATCGGGATTTTTTGGAATGGGTCACGGCGGCGCAAACCCGTTCCAAGTCCTCGCTCTCCAGGGCCAGCTTCTGGCGGGGAATGAAAGGATCGGTTTTCATCGGATTGGCCCTTGCGGGTTTGACCAAATGGTTGAATCCCCAGGCCCTGCCCTTCTACCTTCCGTTTGTATTCCTGTGGCTTTCAGCGCCCCCCTTTGCCCGATGGATCAGCCTGCCCGAGTCCAGGGGAAGCTTGGTTCCCTTGGATTTGGAAGAAACCGTGGAATTGCGTCTGGTCGCAAGGAGGATTTGGAGGTTTTTCACCCTTTTCGCCTCGGCGGAGGACCATTTCCTTCCTCCTGATAATTTCCAGGAAGATCCCAACCCCGTCGTGGCCCACCGCGGTTCCCCGACTAATTTTGGACTGTACCTTTTATCCGTCGTGGCGGCCCATGATTTTGGGTGGTGCGGCTTGGCGGATATGACCGACCGGTTGGAGGCCGCCCTCCAAAGTTTGGGGCAGATGCCCCGTTTCCGTGGCCATTTTTTCAATTGGATCGACACCCGAACCCTCCAACCGCTGGAACCGAAATATATCTCGACGGTGGATAGCGGAAACCTAGCCGGCTACCTCCTGACTTTGACCCAGGCCTGCCGCGACCTGGCCCAAAAGCCGCTTTATTCGCCCTCCGGTCAAGCCGGCCTCCAGGACGCGGTCACCCTTTTGAAACAAGCCGTCCAAAAACTTCCCCACCAGGGCCGGGCCTCGGTCACGCCCTTAAGCCAGCTGCAAAAGGAGATCGCGCTCTTGGAGGAACAACTGTCCGAGGCCGTTCCCTGGTCCTCGCCCGTCCAATGGGCCGCCTATTGGGAGACCCTCGGGCGACAGGCGGAAGCGTTAAAAGACGCGACCCACGCCTTCTGTTCGGATCAACGGGAGGAGGAGAAAAACGAGTTGACGGCGTGGGGAGATGGGGTTGCCGCGGACGTTAAAAGCCGGATCAGGGATTTCCGGCAATGGCACCCTTGGGTTGACGCTCTCTCCAACGGAGCTCCGCCTTCGGACGACTCGCCGGAAGAAAGGGGTTTCCAGGATTCGCTGCGGAACCTTCTTGGGCCCGGACTGGCTTTGGCCCAAGCGCCGGTCCTTTATGAAACAGCCCTGCGGTCCCTGGAGGCCCTGCGCAAGGCCCGGCCCCAATCCGCCCTGTCGGGGGTTTATTACGACCAGGTTGCGGAGGCGTTGGAGTTGTCAGCCCAAAAGGGGAGGGAAATGGTCCGGCGCTTGGAGAAGATCGCCGGACTTTCCCAGGGGTTTTTCAACGAGATGGATTTCAGTTTCCTGCTGGATCCCAAGAAAAAAATTTTTTCCATCGGGTACCGGGCCGCCGAGGACCAGTTGGACGAGGGCTGTTACGACCTGTTGGCCTCGGAGGCCAGACTGGCCAGTTACATCGCTATCATCAAGGGGGACGCGCCCGTTTCCCATTGGTTCCGCCTGGGCCGGGGCCTGGCCGCTGACGAAGGAGAGGCCATGTTGATTTCCTGGTCCGGATCCATGTTCGAGTATTTGATGCCGTCTCTGGTCATGAGGACTCCCGAAGGGAGTTTATTGGACCAGACCTGCGGACGGGTGGTGGAAAGGCAGATCCGGTATGGAAATCTCAGGGGAGTTCCTTGGGGCATTTCCGAATCCGGTTATAACGCCAGGGACCTGAACCTCACCTACCAATATTCCACTTTCGGGGTCCCCGGTTTGGGATTGAAGCGGGGGCTTGCCAAGGATCTGGTCATCTCGCCCTACTCGACGGCCCTGGCGGCAATGGTTAATCCGCGGGAAGCCTTGCGGAATTTTAAGAGATTGGAGAAGTTCGGCGTCCTCGGTGTTTTCGGATTTTACGAGGCCCTGGATTTCAATCCGTCCCGGTTGAGGGAGAACGAGAAATTTTCCCTGGTTCGCTCTTATATGGCCCACCACCAGGCCATGTCGCTCCTCGCGATTTCCAACGTGGTTCACCGGGGCCTGGTCCGGAGGCGTTTTCACATGGATCCATTGGTTCAGGCGGGGGAGCTTCTGCTCCAGGAAAAAACCCCCCGCAACCTGGGTTCGGCCAGGGAACAAATGAAGGAGGTGGAAATCCGCGATTACCAGGAGCCCATCCCCTCCATCATCCGAAAAATCCGGTCGCCCCATCATCCCGTGCCCAGTTCCCACCTCCTTTCCAACGGCCGATACGCCGTCATGATCACCGCCGCCGGATCCGGGTACAGCCTGTGGAAAAACCGGGCAGTTAACCGCTGGCGCGAGGACGTGACCAGGGACCATTATGGGAGCTACCTGTACTTGAGGGATGTCCAAAGCGGATCGGTTTGGTCGGCGGCTTTCCAACCCACCCAGGTCGAACCCCTGCAATCCGAGGTTGTCTTCTCGGAGGACCGGGCCAAGCTATCGAGGCTGGACCATCTGATCGCCAGCGACCTGGAGGTCATCGTCTCGCCGGAGGATGATGCCGAACTCCGCCGGATCACCCTGACGAACCACGGGAACACGGCCAGGGAAATCGAGATAACCTCCTATTTGGAAGTGGCCCTGACGGCCCCTGACGCGGACTTGGCCCATCCCGCCTTCTCGAATCTTTTTATCCAAACTGAATTCCTGCCGGATTTAGCCGCGCTGGCGGCGACAAGGCGTT
Source organism: uncultured bacterium (assembly GCA_964624625.1). Lineage (GTDB taxonomy): Bacteria > Oederibacteriota > Muellerivitia > Muellerivitales > Muellerivitaceae > PALSA-1180. The sequence goes on along the minus strand of CAZUXW010000025.1, from coordinate 8,241 downwards.
CCCGATCCAATGGGGGGGAACAGCTGTATATGGCGCAGGTTCTTTCGTTCGAGGGCGAGACGTTCGGTCAAATCGAGTATGAAACCGACCGATCCAAATTCATCGGCAGGGGACGGACGCTGCGCAAACCCATTTCGGTCATGGACGGCCGGTCCCTTTCCAATACGGTGGGAGCGGTTTTGGATCCGATTTTGAGCCTCCGGGTAAAGGTTCGGATCCAGCCTGGGGCGACGGCCAAAGTTTGCTTTACCACTTTGGCGGCCGGGACGCCCATCGAGATGCTGGCGATGGCGGAAAAATTCCATAACCCCTCCGCCTTTGAGCGGTCCTCCAACTTGGTTTGGACCCAATCCAAAGCGGGGCTTTACCATCTGGGCATCGACTTGGACGAGGCGCAGCTTTTCCAAAAACTCGCCAATCGGATTATTTTCACCGATCCCCTGATGAGGCCCCCCAGCGAGGTTTTGAAGAAAAACCGGATGAATGTTTCCGGCCTTTGGTCCCGGGGGATTTCGGGCGACTTCCCGATCATTTTGGTCCGTACCGATGACCTCGAGGATCAGGGCCTGATCCGCCAACTGCTTCGCGCTCATGAGTATTGGCGCATGAAGAGGCTGGCGGTGGATATCGTGATCCTGAACGAAAAAAGCTCCTCATATGTCCAGGACCTCCAAACCACATTGGAGGGAATGGTCCGCGGCAGTGAGGCGACCAGCGCGGGCAATCCGGACCTGCCGCCCGGAAAAATTTTCGTCCTGCGCAACGACTTGTTGGATGTCAGGGAAAAAAACCTTCTGTTGGCCATGGCCCGTGCCATTCTTGGCAGCCGGCAGGGTACATTAGCCGAACAGGTCATGAGGATCCGGAAATTCGACAGTTTCAAGCCCATCCCTGTCAAAAAGCTGGAGGAGTTGGAAGCCTTCCGGCTTCAAGACCGCGACGATCCGGCCCTCGCGGTACCACCGCTTGAATTCTTCAACGGAATCGGGGGTTTCGCCGCCGACGGCGGGGAATATGTGGTTGTTTTGGAAAAGGGACAGAGGACCCCTGCGCCTTGGATCAACGTGATCGCCAACCCCGAATTCGGCTTCCAGGTGTCCGAATCGGGCGCCGGATATACCTGGGCCCTCAACAGCCGGGAAAATCAAATCACCCCCTGGTCCAACGATCCGGTCCTTGACCCTTGCGGGGAGGCTTTTTACATCAGCGACCAGGACTCGGGCCAGGTTTGGTCCCCCACCGCCTCCCCCATCCGGCTGGAGGGGGCCACTTATACGGCCCGTCACGGAGCCGGATTCAGCGTCTTTGAAAATGGATCCAACGAAATCCACAGCAGCCTCACCCAATTCGCCGATGGGAATGATCCGGTCAAGATTTCACGGTTGACCCTGGAAAACCGCTCGGAACGGACGAGGCGTTTGTCGGTGACGGGGTACGTGGAATGGGTTCTTGGCTTTTCCCGTTCCAAAACCGTGCCAGGGATAAGGACGGAACGGGATCCCGAAAGCGGGGCGATCCTCGCCTTTAATTGCCTCAGCATCGAATTTGGAAACAGGGTTTCCTTTTTCGATTTCAACGGGACGCAGGCCTCCTGGACCGCCGACCGGGCCGAGTTTATCGGAAGAAATGAAAGCTTAGAAAGGCCGGCAGGCCTTCTTCGAAAGGAGCATTTGAGCGGTACCACCGGCGCCGGGTTGGATCCCTGCGCGGTTTTGCAAACTTCCTTCCTGCTGAAACCGGGCGAAAAAAAGGAAATTTCCTTTTTCTTGGGCCAAGGTGAAAATCAGGAACAAGTCCACCAGTTGATACGAAAATTCAGAAATGCGGACCTGGGGGTTCTTTTTCAAACCGTCGCCCAGACCTGGGACAAGTTCCTCGGAAAAATCCAGGTTCAAACCCCCGACCGTTCCATGGATATCATGCTCAACCGCTGGCTTCTCTATCAAACCCTGGCCTGCCGGTTTTGGGCTAGGGCGGCTTTTTACCAGGCAGGGGGGGCCTTTGGTTTCCGGGACCAATTACAGGACGCCATGGCGATCATGACAAGGACCCCTGAATTGGCCCGCGCCCACATCCTCAAGTCCGCCGCGCGGCAGTTTTACGAGGGCGATGTCCAGCATTGGTGGCATCCTCCCATGGGCCGGGGAGTCCGGACGAGAATTTCCGACGACAGGCTGTGGCTTCCGATTGTGGTTTTTCATTACTTGCAGGTAACCGGGGACCGGGAAATCCTCGAGGAATTGGTTCCCTTCCTGGAGGGACCAGCCTTGAGTCCGGATTTGGATGATTCCTATTTCGAGCCGACCCTTTCCCGCGAACCGGCCTTGAGCCTTTACGAGCATTGCGCCAAATCCATTGATATCAGCCTAAGGACGGGCGTCCATGATCTTCCCCTGATGGGAAGCGGCGATTGGAATGACGGAATGAACCGGGTCGGTCACGAGGGTAAAGGGGAGAGTGTTTGGCTCGGTTGGTTTCTCCACGAAGCCATCATGGAAATGGCCCCCTTGGCCGCTCAAAGGGGGGAAAAGGACCGGCAGGAGGTTTGGATGAGGCATGCCCGGCAGTTGAAAACGGCGCTGGAATTGAACGGCTGGGACGGACAATGGTACCGCCGGGCTTTTTTTGACGACGGCACGCCGCTGGGATCCAGCGTCAATTCCGAATGCCGCATCGATTCGATCACCCAAAGCTGGGCGGTGTTGTTTGGGGCCGGGGACCCGGAGAGGGCTCGGCTCGGCATGAAAGCCGTGGAAGACCAGCTGATCCGCAAGGACGAGAATTTGGTCCTTTTATTCACCCCGCCCTTCAACCTGACTCCCAAGGATCCCGGCTATATTAAGGGCTACCTGCCGGGGGTGCGCGAGAACGGCGGTCAATATACGCACGCCGCGGTTTGGTGCGTTTTCGCCCACGCCAAATTGGGCCAGGGAGAGAAGGCTTTTCATTTGTTTTCCATGCTGAATCCGATTAACCACGCCCTCACCCGTACCCAAGTCGGTGTTTATAAAGTGGAGCCTTATGTTATCGCCGCCGATATTTACGGGAAGGCGCCCCATGTCGGAAGGGGAGGCTGGACCTGGTATACGGGTTCGGCTGGCTGCATGGTCCGGGCGGGATTGGAATTTATTTTGGGGATCCAGTTGAGGGGCCAGAACCTGGTCTTCGATCCCTGCATCCCCAGGGAATGGCCGGGCTACAAGGTTTCCTACCAGCATGGATCGACCCCTTATGAAATCCAAGTGGTAAACCCGGACCATGTTTCCGGCGGCATAGCAAGAATTGAATTGGATGGGGTGGCGCTCCCGGGAGCCGCCGCGTCCCTCGCTTTGAAGGATGACCAAAGGCAACACTCGGTTAAGGTCGTGATGGGGGCCGCGCCGATCGGCTAACGCGCTGGCTGTTTTTTGGCGGCCGGGTTGGCCTTGAAGCCCTTGCTGACCGCCGTTTCAACCGTCGGAAAATATTTCAAAATGCTGTCGAATTGCAGGAGCTGGAAGACGTCCAGAACATCGGGATTCATCCCGGCCAATACCAAGTCGCCGTTCTCGTTTCGGATGCGCTTGAGCTCGCTGACAAAAATACCCCATCCGGCGCTGCTGATGTAATGGACCTCTTTCAAATCGACCACGATTTTATATTTTTTATCCTGTAAAACCGTTAAGAAGCTTTTCTCAAACTCCGGGGCCGTATTGGTATCCATGTCCCCTGAAACCGTCAGAAGAATGATGTCTTTGTTGGCGGGGCTTTCAGCAATGCTGGTTGAGAGCTTGCTGAGGGAACCTCCGTTGTATTGGGAGGGGTAAGGTTCCCTTAAGCGGGATGGCGGCTGGGTTTGGTTGTCGGATTCAGTGGTTTTCATGACGATTCCTTTATTTACCAGCATCAATCAAGGGTAGCGGCTCGCCGTTATTCCTCCAGGACAAGCTGCCGGTCATGACATAAGTCGCCATCGCCGCCAGCATCAAAAACACCACTGCTAAAAACCGCCAGTCACGATGCGCCCTTTGCCAATAGGGGTGGCGGACATCAATTGCGCCGGGACAAGGGTTTGGCTGGCGCGAAGAGGGGTGCTTGTGTTTTGTCACGGCCTGCCTTGTGGTTCGAGGTTAATGAGAGTTGTTAGAGCAAGGACCATGCCCTTATTCCTTCAAGCTTTGTCCCATAAAATCCCCTTTCCCCGGAAGTTCAGAACCGGCGAGATCAGAATGATAGTTCTTCATTATCATTTTGCCACTTGGCCCGGTTCTTGGGGGTTGGGGCGGCAGCCGATTCTGGAAATTATTCCGCAACCATGATCTTTTTGCCGGGCGGGCGGTCTTCGCCATCGGGGCATGTTCCTTGCTTTAACAGACTCGACGTTCATCCGGTCTTACTAAAAGGAAACATGAAATGGCGAAGAGAACCAGGGGCGCGAGGATGGTGGCGGCGAAAAAAAGAGCCGCGAAAAGGACCGGAGGCAAAGGTCCAGTCAAGAGCCGAGCTGCCGGCAAACACATCATGAAAACATAAATATCCAGGTCCCGTTAGAAACGCTCTGAAGTTAAGCGTGGAGCGCGGTCTTCAGGGGGCCGCGCTAGCCTTTAGCTTCAGGGTGGGCGGACCAGCTTGGGGAACCGTCAATAGTCGCCGTACACAGGAAAGCACAAAATATTTTAGGAGAAATCATGAAACGGATTTTTTGGGGGACATTTAAGTTTACGGCGGCCTGGTCGTTTCTTTTGGCTGTTTCATTCTTGGTGGGGGTAAAAGTTTTTTCCGCCGAACCAACCCTGCTCCACCTGGATTTCCAGGATGGGAGGGGCGGGACCGTTCGGGTGACCAAAGCGACGCTGGTTTTGGTGGCAGGGGGTTATGTCGATAAGCTGCCTTTAGAAATATCCCCGGAAGGGGTGGACCTGCCCTTGGACGCTTCCTGGCTTAAGGGTCATTGGCCCGGGGGCGTGAGCCGTTTGAAAAACTTGGATCGGGCCTATATTTACCTCAAGGCTCCCGGTTACGCTTCGATGGTTTCCAATCCCATCCATTGGATGGGAAGCGAAACCGGTGGATTGGGAAAAAATGTGGTTATTTCCTTTCCCCACAGCAAAATCCTATCCATTAACCGGTGGCAAAAAGACTCCCTCGCCTTGGATTTCCGCAGGCCGGTCGAGCGTTTCGTGAAATTGACCAGCGGGAAAGGAAATCCAACGGTAGGAGCCAGAGTCAGGACTTATATCTATTGGTCCAAACTGGAGAATGGGGAATTGAATGGGGCGGACTTTTTGGGCGAGGGAATCAGCGATGAGAACGGCCGGGTACCGTTGGTGGACGGGGATTTTACTTACGCCATCCAAATCAAGACCGAAGCCACCGACGGAAACCCAGCCGAGAATGTGCTGATTGTGAAACGGCTGGAGGATAAGGAATATCCGATCACCCTGCGGTGATCTTGGCGGTGGCGGGAAAAGCATTCAACGAAAAAATAGCGGAGGTGTTTTGATGGGACTTCGAAAATCAGCTGTTTTTGCGGCGCTTTTGTGGTCTTTGGGATCCTTTTTGACGGGATGTCGGCCCTATCACCATGGCGGGGTCGGGATTGAAGTTGATGTTCACAGCAAGGAATACCGCGACCGACATCACCGTGAAAAGGACCGCGGCGATAACGATCACCATGACGATAATCGTCATGATGACCACAACGACAACTAAATAATATTGGGCCATAGGGATTGGCTTGGCGCCGGTTTGAAAGTCCTTCCGGGATCCGGGGAGAATTTTAGCCGGGGAAATTTTAGGAGCAGCGAAGTGAAAAAACTATTGAGCCTAATGATGGGGGCGGGATTCATTACAGCGGCCTTGATAGCCGGGTGTGATGGGCAAAAAAACAACCCCTCCAACCCGGGGGCTCCCTGGAACGCCGGCCAAGGCGGAACTACGAGCGCCACAGCGACCGGTACGGTAGTCACCACGCCCGTTTTCACGGCGACGCCCCAGGGGACCCAAACCACGATCAATTTGGGTTCGGCCGCAAACTTCGCGGTTCTGGCTAATATTCAGGTTGTCAATAGCGGGGCGACCACGATTTGCGGGGATATCGGGGTTTCCCCGGGAATTTCAACGGGTAGTGGATATGTGATGAACTGCGGAGGAATTGCGCACGCGGCCGATACCCTGGCTTCCAACGCTCAATTGGATTTAACCGCCGCCTATAACGACGCTTTGAGCCGGAGAACCGCCTCGCCTCTCGCGGGGGAATTGGGAGGGGTGACCCTTTATCCAGGACTCTATGGAACGGCCGGGTCTTTAGATCTGTCAACGGGCAACCTGACCTTGGACGCCTTGGGAAATCCGAACGGTGTCTTCATTTTCCAAGTCGGAAGTTCGCTCACGGCCAGGTTGGGCCACGGGGTTCTTTTGGCCGGGGGGGCGAAGGCCTCCAATGTCTTTTGGCAGGTAGGAGGCATTTGTACCCTGGACCTGGCGACAAGTTTTAAGGGAACCATTATGACCAAGGATCAATTGACTTTAAATGCCGGGGCTCAATTGGAAGGCAGGGCCTTTTCCCAAACCAGTCAAGTCATGTTGAACGCCAACTCCATATCGATTCCGTCGCCCTAAGGGTTCGAAAGCGGGTTTCTGAATAATGCAACGGGAGAAGGTGTTTTACCTGCCGGAAGAGTGAAAATCGCGTTAGTCGGTGTGAATGAGTTGGAAAAAACCTGTCAGGGAAAGAAAGAAATGAAAACAAAACTTAAAATGATAGTGGGAATGGTCCTGGCAACGACGGGAATTTTTTTAACGACGGACTTGTCCCGGGCGGAGGGGTATCAACCCTCCAATGAGGGTGGAAATTTTGGTTTGGGATTTGAGGTGGGTGATCCGGGGAGTTGGGGCGTTTCGGGTAAGCTTTGGTTGGATCGGACCAGCGCTTTTCAACCAGCGGTAAAGTTGGGAAATAACGAGGCCATCCTCCAATTGGATTATTTATGGCATAACTTCAACCTGAGCGACCAGACGCCTTTTTACATTGGAATAGGCGGGAACTTGTTGATTCAAAACCCCATCGTTTTCGGCGGAAGGATTCCAGTCGGGATCAGCCATCTCTTCGACAAGCGGAATTTCCCGGTGGATATTTATTTGCAGGCGGTACCGACGCTCTGGTTTTTCACGGCAGGCCTGACGACCTTTGATGTCTATGGCGAATTGGGCGCCCATATTTACCTGTGATTTGAGGGCGAGAGGCAAAAGGTTAATAAAAAGTGAGAAAACGAAACGCCTTTCGGTTTTTGGTGTTTCTGTGGCTTTCTCCCCTTGTTTTTCCGCTTCCGGCACTTTCCGCGAATACACCCACCTTCACTCCCACACCCCCCGCTGCCCAATCGCCGGTTGACCTCGGGTCGGCTGCTGATTACGCGGTCCTTTCCGGTGCCACCATCACCAATACTGGACCCACCACGATTTGTGGAAGTATCGGATTGTCTCCTGGATCTTCAGTAACGGGAGAGCCTGTTTTGACTTGTGGAGGTCTGGTTGAAGTCGATAACGCCGCAGCGGCTAACGCCAAAACGGACTTGACGGCAGCTTACGATGACGTTGAGGGACGCGCCGGTGGAGTCACCTTTACTTCCATTTATGATTTGGGAGGACAAACCCTTACTCCAGGCCTTTACACTGAACCCAGTTCTCTGGGATTAACGGGTTCCGTCACCTTGGATGGCCTGGGAGACCCCAATTCGGTCTTTATTTTCAGGATCGGATCCACTCTCACCACCGCCGTGGACAGCCAGGTCGTTCTCATCAACGGCGCTCAAGCCGCCAATATCTTTTGGCAGGTGGGCAGCAGTTGTACCTTGGCCGGTAATACGGATTTCAAGGGAACCATCATGGCCCTTGTCACCATTACCTTTAATACCGGCGTCACATTGAAAGGACGGGCTTTGGCGCAGACCGGAGCTGTGACGTTTGATACCAATACCATCACCCAGCTTATTGCGCCCACCAATACGCCAACCGACACAGCCACAAACACGCTAACCGATACGCCGACTAATACTTCTACGGACACACCCACGGATTCATTGACAAGCACGCCGACGGAGACCCCGACTAATACATCCACTGATAGCCCGACAAATTCTCCCACTCAGTCGCCTACCGATACACTTACGGATACGCCGACAAATACCCAGACGGATTCGCCGACCCAGACGCCTACCGACACCTTGACGAACTCCCCTACGAATACGCCCACAAATTCAC